>NZ_JBQQCB010000033.1:0-92271 GCF_052246675.1 Nonomuraea sp. KM90
CGACGGCCTTGCGCGCGCCACCCGCCTCGTCGGGCACCACCGAGCAGTCGTCGGGGTCGGTCGAGCTGATGAACGCGTACACCACCGGCACGGGCAGCGACGCGGCGATCGGGGCGCGGGCCTGGGTACGCCGGCCGGTCACGATGATGCCGTCCACCCGCCGCCCGATCAACGTCTTGACGTGGTACTGCTCCCGGATCGGATCATCGCGCCCGTCACACAGGAACACCGACATCTGCCCCGCCCCCAGCGCGTCCTCCGCACCCATCAGCACCGGGATGCTGAACCGCCCGATCGTATCCGTGGTGATCATGCCCACCGTGTACGTACGCCCCGAATGCAGACTCCGCGCCCCCGCATTCACCTCGAAGTTCAGCTGCCGGGCCGCCTCCCGCACCCGCACCCGCGTCTCCTCCCGCAGCGAACCACGACCGTTGAGGGCCTTGGAGGCCGTGCCCACCGACACCCCCGCCAGCGCCGCGACATCGGTGATCGTGGCGTGCCGCGCCGGCTTTCCCATCGCCTTCCTCCACCCCGCTGCCCGAAGACCCGCTACCCGAAGCCCTGCTGCCCGAAGCCCTGCCGCCCGAAGCCCTGCTCCCCGAAGCCCTGCCGCCTGAAGCCCGGCTGCCCGGAGACCCGCTGCTCGAATGAGCCACCCGGATGCGCCGCCCCTGCGAGTCTCCCACGCCGCTCAGGGACGGGCGGCCGAGTCGAGCAGCGGTGCCAGCTCGGTGACCACCGTCTCCAGCGGCCCGACGTCCCGGCGTATCCGGGCCCACATGATCGCACCCTCCAGCGCGCTGATCATCAGCGTCGCCAGCGCGTCCGCCCGCCCCGCCGGCACGCCCATCCGCGCCAGCTCGGCCGCCACCGCGTGCCCCCAGCCCTCCAGCGCGGCGCGTACGTGCCCGTTGACCGCCGAGTCGCCGCCCGCCAGGTCGGCGGCCGTGGCCATCACGGGACAGCCGCGCTCGAACCCCCGGGCCGTGAACTCCGCCTTCCACCCCTCCACCATGTGGGCGAAGAGCCCGGCCGGCGTCGGGTCGTCGGTGGTGGCCGGGTAGGAGGCGGCGCGCCGCTCCGCGAACCCGCCCGCCCACTCCAGTGCCTCGCCCACCAGCTGGTCCTTGCCGCCGGGGAAGTAGTGCTGGAACGAGCCGCGGGGCGCGCCGGCGCGCGCGACCACGTCGCGGATGCCGGTCGCCGTCGCCCCCCGCGCCCGCAGCAGCTGGGCCGCGCTGTAGACCATGCGCTCTCTCGGACTCCACGTTTCGCTCTGCATGAGACGACACCCTCTTGCTCGATATGACGCTTGTCATAGTATGGAGCCCGTGGACGTGGGTTTCATCGGGCTCGGTGTCATGGGCCGGCCCATGGCGCTCAATCTGGCCAGGGCGGGCACGCCGCTCGTCGTCTGGAACCGTACCGCCGGGCGGTCCGGGCCGGTGCGGGCGGCCGGGGCGCGCGTCGCCGGCAGCCCCGGCGAGGTGTTCGAGCGGGCGCGGGTGGTGTTCCTCATGCTCTCCGGCGACGCGGCGATCGACGCGACGCTGGGGCGCGGCACGCCCCGCTTCGCGGCCCACGTCGCCGGGCGCGTGATCGTCCACATGGGCACGACCTCGCCCGAATACTCGCGCGCGCTCGAGGACGACGTGCGCGCAGCCGGGGGAGGTTACGTCGAGGCACCCGTCTCCGGCTCGCGCAAGCCCGCCGAGGCGGGCCGGCTGGTGGGCATGCTGGCCGGGGACCCGGCGCTCACCGCCGAGGTGCGCCCGCTGCTGCGGCCCATGTGCCATGAGAGCGTCGACTGCGGGCCGGTGCCGAACGCGCTGCTCATGAAGCAGGCGGTCAACCTGTTCCTGATCACGATGGTCACCGGGCTCGCCGAGGCGGCGCACTTCGCCGACCGGCACGGCCTGGACATGCGGCGCTTCCTGGAGGTGCTCGACGCGGGGCCGATGGCCAGCAGCGTGTCACGGGTGAAGGCGCTCAAACTGCTCGCCCGCGACTTCGACGTGCAGGCGTCGATCTCCGACGTGCTGGAGAACAACTGCCGCCTGATCGCCGAGACGGCGCGCAAGACCGGCATCGCCTCGCCGCTGCTCGACGTCTGTCACGAGCTGTTCGGCGAGAGCGCGGCCCTCGGGCTCGGGGGGACGGACATGGTGGCGGTGATCCAGGCGATCGAGCGGCGCAGCGCCGGCCTCGCGTGAGCCGGCGTAGTTAGTACCGTCCGGTACGATCCGGGGCATGCCCGTACCCAAAGGCGCCTCCCTCGACCCGGCGCAGACCCGCGCCACCATCCTCGGCACCGCCACCCGCCTGCTCTACGAGCGCGGCATCGACGGCATCGGCGTGGCCGAGCTGTGCGCGGCCGTCGGGGCGTCCAAGGAGACGCTGTACCGGCACTTCGGCTCCAAGGACGGGCTCGTCCAGGCGGTGCTGGAGGCGCGCAGCGACCGGGTCGTGCGGTGGCTGCGCGAGGCGGCGGACTCGGCGGGGGAGGACCCCGCCGAGCAGCTCGCCGCCGTCTTCGACGCGCTCGGCCGCTGGTACGCCGAGCCCGGCTTCCGCGGCTGCGCGATCGTCAACGCGGCCGCGCAGCGGCACGACGGCGGCCCGCGGGCCGTGGCCGCCCGCCACCTCGGCCGCCACCTCGACCTGCTGACCGGCATCGCCCGCCGGGCCGGCGCGGCCGACCCGGACCGGCTGGGCAAGCAGCTCCTGGCGCTGGTCGAGGGCGCGACCGTGCTCGCCGACCACTACGCCGGCACCGATGCCCAGAAAGGTGCCGATACCGGCGCCGCGGGCCTGGCCAAGCACGCCGCCCTCGCCCTCCTCCGCCAGGAGACCGCGCCGGCGTCATCGTGAGGCCGCCTCGCCGTGATGGGGCCGTCAGCGGGGCGGCGGGAGGGTGTGCAGGTTGCGCGGCGTGACCGAGCGCGCCAGCCGGTACGCCGCCTCCGCGTTCACCAGCCCCGACCCGGTGGGCCCGTCGTAGCCGTCGCCGGCCACCTGCCCCATCGCGCTCTTGCCGTCCACCACGTCCCGCGCCGACGCCTTGAGCACGGCCTTGACGAGGGCGGGCGACAGCCCCGGCTGCGCCTGCTTGAGCAGCGCGCACACCCCGGCCACCTGGGGAGAGGCCGCGCTGGTGCCGCTGATCACGGCCCAGCCGTCGTTGGGCGCCGTGCCGTCCTTGGTGGGGTACCCGGTCCCGGCCAGGCTGGTGTCGATCTCGTCGCCCGGTTCGACGGGCAGCATGATGTAGATGGCCCGAGGGGTCTTGCCGACCAGGCCGCACACGTCGGGCACGTGCCGCCCGGCGTAGATGAGGCTGTCGAAGCTGCTGGCGTAGTCGGACGCCTCCAGTCTGAACTCCCCGTTGACCTGGGTCTCGTCCACGAACACGCCGCCGACGGAGATCACGTCCGGCATCATCCCCGGGAAGGCGACGTGCCCGTTGCCCGCGGAGAAGCAGATGGTGATGCCGCGCTCGCGTACCGCCTCGATGACCGCCATCTCCAGCGGGCGCAGGAAGTTCGGCAGCGTGGTCACGCCGGGCAGGTGGTAGCCCCAGCTGTTGGTCATGACGGCCGGCGCCAGGTCGGAGGCCGTCTTGAAGGCGAGCGTGGCGTTGGCGCCCATCTTGACGCCGACGAAGTCGACGTCGCGGGCGCTGGCGAAGATGTTCGCCGCCTCTGCGGTGCCGTGCCCGTGCTCGTCGTGCTGCACGGCGGTGGCGTCGGGGGCGAGGGTGGCGTTGTAGTTGTAGCCGTGGTGGTCGTAGAAGGGGTGCCGGTAGAAGCCGGTGTCGGGCATCGCGACCAGCACGCCGCGCCCGGTCACGCCACGGTCGTGCACCTGGTGCGAGCGCAGGAGGAGCGCGACGTCGTCGGGCACCCGCAGGTGGTGGTAGCCGACGCGGGGCGGGATCGGGGAGGCGAAGAAGCGCGGGGGCGGCTGCGGGTAGGCCCGCTCGATGTACGGCTCCAGGTCCGGCGGCATCGTGAACGGCTCGCCGCTCACGTGCGCCAGGTACGGCACCTGCGTGCCCGGGGTGGCGGTCACGTCCGGCGGCCGTCCCTCCAGGTCGGCCTGGCGCACCTCGACGTGCGTGCCGAACGTGCTCTCCCACAGCGACCTCGGGCCTTCCGCGCTGATCGAGAAGGTGCCGACGTGCCGCACGGTGAAGCCCTTGGCCTGCAGCGCGCCGGCGGTGCGCTCGGCGAGTCCGGGGGCCGGCTTCAACTGGTCGAGTCCGGCGTTCTGCGTCGCGGAGGATTCGGCGAACATCGAGGCGCCGCTGTCCGGCCGCAGGGCCGCCTCGAAGTAGACGGTGTCCTCGCGTCGCTCGGTCATCGTGGTCATGTCGCTCCTTTGCGAGATGAGACCAGAAATGGAGGTCAAAGGGGGTGGAAGTCGGGTGGCTCCGCGAGGTGGACGGCGACCACGAGCTCGCTCAGCTCCCCGGGGACCTCCACCTGGGGCAGGCCGAACACCCGCTCCCAGACCTCCCTGGGCGCGCTCACGCTGGTCGTCGTCCCGATGTGGAGCACCTTGAAACCGAGGCGCGTCAGGGCGGCCGCCGCCTGCTGCTGCCTGCCAGGCGCCGCTTCGACCTCGGCCGAGAGAACGTCACCCTCAGCGGCCATGCCCCAAGGGTCGCCCGTCCGGGGCGCCCGCGACACAGGGAGCGACCCAGGGATTACCCCAGGGGCGGGTGCGGCCGGACGTGCCCCCGCCAGGGGCCGGGGCCGTTTGGCGGCCGGTCGGCGGGTAGGGGCGGGATCGGTGGGCGACCGGGGGGTGCACCATGCGGATCGAGGACTACGCGCTGATCGGCGACATGCACACCGCCGCCCTGGTGGGCCGGAACGGCTCGATCGACTGGCTGTGCCTGCCCCGCTTCGACTCGGCGGCCTGCTTCGCCGCGCTGCTCGGCGACGCGCAGGCGGGCCGCTGGCTGCTGGCCCCCGCCGACGGGCAGGCCAGGGCCGCCCGCCGTTACCGGGAGGGCACGCTCATCCTGGAGACCACGTGGGAGGCTGACGGCGGGAGCGTGCGGGTGCTCGACTTCATGCCGCCGCGCGTGGAGGCGCCCGACGTCGTACGGATCGTCGAGGGGGTGCGCGGCCGCGTCGAGATGCGTACGGAGCTGGCGCTGCGCTTCGACTACGGCAGCATCGTCCCCTGGACCCGCTACGACGGCGGGGAGCTGGCGGCCGTGGCCGGCCCCGACTCCGCCTGGCTGGCCTCCCCCGTCCCGCTCGACGAGCGCGACGGCACCACCGCCGCCCGCTTCGCCGTCTCGGAGGGCGACCGGCTGCCGTTCGTGCTGACCTGGCAGCAGTCCTGGTTGCCCCGCCCGGCCGGCGTGGACCCCTTCACCGCGCTGGACGACACCGAGCGCACGTGGACCGGCTGGCTGGACTGCTGCGCGTACCGGGGAGGGTACGGCGAGGCCGTGCGGCGCAGCCTGCTCACCCTCAAGGCCCTCACGTACGCCCCCACCGGCGGCCTGGTCGCCGCGGCCACCACCTCGCTGCCGGAGCTGCTCGGCGGCGCCCGCAACTGGGACTACCGCTACAGCTGGCTGCGCGACGCGGCGTTCACCCTGCGCGCCATGCTGGCGACCGGCTACGAGGAGGAGGCCAGGGCCTGGCGCGACTGGCTGCTGCGCGCGGTCGCGGGCGACCCGGGCGACCTGCAGATCATGTACACCATCGACGGCACCCGCCGCATCCCCGAGTGGCGCGTCGAGTGGCTGGGCGGCTACGAGGGCTCACGGCCCGTACGCGTGGGCAACGCCGCGTACGCCCAGATCCAGCTCGACGTCTACGGCGAGGTGCTGGACTGCCTGTACCAGGGCAGGCAGTCCGGCCTCTACCACGACGACGACGCCTGGGACCTGCAGCGCTCCCTCATGGACTACCTGGAGGGCCACTGGCAGGAGCCCGACCACGGCCTGTGGGAGGTCCGCGGCCCCCGCCGCCACTTCGTCCACTCCAAGGTCCTGGCCTGGGTCGCCGCGGACCGCATGATCCGCACCGTCGAGGGGCGCGACCACGCCGGCCCCGCCGGCCGATGGCGGGCACTGCGGGACGAGATCCACCGCGAGGTATGCGAGCGCGGCTACGACGCCGGCCGCAACACCTTCACCCAGTTCTACGGCTCGCAGGGGCTGGACGCGGCCCTGCTCCTCATCCCCAGGCTCGGCTTCCTGCCCCCGTCGGACCCGCGCGTGGCCGGCACCGTCGAGGCCGTGCGGCGCGAGCTCGGCCAGGACGGCCTGGTGCTGCGCCACCGCCACGACCTGGACAACCTCGACGAGCTCACCGGGGGCGAGGGCACGTTCCTGGCCTGCTCGTTCTGGCTGGCCGACGCGCTGGCGCTGCTCGGCCGCGGCGGCGAGGCGCGCGAGCTGTTCGAGCGGCTGCTGGACCTGCGCAACGACGTCGGGCTGCTCGCCGAGGAGTACGACACCCAGCGAGGCCGCCAGGTCGGCAACTTCCCGCAGGCCTACAGCCACGTGGCCGTGGTGAACACCGCCGCCGCGCTGGCGGGATGATTCGCGGCTTTTGCCACTGAACGATAACGATTACCTATGAAAGTCTCCTCCGGCTGTCCCTCTGTAAGCCCGCCCATGGAACGCTACGAGCGGCATGCACAGCGTCGGAATCGGGTGAGGATCGGGTGGGATCGACTACCGGGGGATCGTTCTGGCGGCGGCTCGGCCGGGTGACCGCCTCGGCCGCGGGAGCCACCGCCCTGGCCGTGGTCGTGGCGAGCTGCGGGCCCGCGGGGCAGCCGGAGCAGGGGGCTCCGGAGCCGCGCGAATCCTCCGCCGCGCCGCAGGAGCAGACACAGGCGGCGAGCCCGGCGGTCACGCCGCCCGAGGTGGACGAGGGCTGGCCCCGCTGGGGCTTCACGCACACGGGGATCAGCGCGAACAACATCACCCAGGAGTTCGAGCAGGACGTGGCCGGGTCGCTCGCCCGCACGCCGATGCTGCAGAACCAGCACATCATGGGCTTCGGCGCGCTGAACCCCGAGCCGTACCCGGGGCGGTACTTCTGGGAGGACCTCGACAGCCGGATGAACCTCATGCGGCTGTCCAAGGGCACGCCGATCATCACGCTGTGCTGTGCGCCCGACTGGATGAAGGGCGGCCCCGAGGGGCCCACCGAGGACTCCGCCTGGGCGGAGCACCTGGAGGACGCGCCCTACCCCGAGCACTTCGACGACTTCGCCAAGCTGTCGGCGGCGGTGGCCGCGCGGTACAAGGACGTCAAGTACTTCATGGTGTGGAACGAGTTCAAGGGCTTCTGGAAGGACCACTCCAAGCCGGCGGACTACAAGGGCTACACCGAGATGTACAACAAGGTCTACGACGCCGTTAAGGCGGTCCGGCCGGACGCCGAGATCGGCGGCCCGTACATCGGCTTCGACAGCAACCGGACGGGCGACTCGGAGCTGCGCGGCGACTGGGGGGTCGTCAACCAGAACGTCCTGGACGCCTTCAACTACTGGTTCGACAACAAGAAGGGCGCCGACTTCATCGTGGTGGACGGCGCCTCGGTCACCGACGCGCACGAGCTGCTGCCGGACGAGTTCGGGGCGCTGACCAAGTTCTCCGCGGTCACCGAGTGGCTGCGGAAGAAGACCGACATGCCGGTCTGGTGGTCGGAGTGGTACTTCGTGCCCGAGGACGGAACCAAGTGGGCCGAGCCCAAGCGGCTCGCCGTGCAGGCCGCGTCGATGATGGAGTTCGCCCGCAGCGGCGCCGCCACCGCGCTTTACTGGAACCCGCAGGCCAAGGAGGGCGCCTGCCCGGCCTGCCTGTGGGCGCCGCGCACCGGGGACGAGACGGGTACGGGCCGTCTCGTGAGCGGCTTCGCCAAGTGGTTCCCGGCGGGGGCGCAGATCGAGGACGTCGCCTCCTCCGACCCGGCGGTCCGGGTGCTGGCACAGCCGGAGCAACTGCTGCTGGTCAACACGACCGACGGCGAGGTCACCACGACCGTGGACGGCAAGGAGTTCACGCTCAAGGCGTACGAGATCAAGTGGAGCGGCCGCTGACCGGGTGAAGGGTCCGTGGCCGGGCGCCGCCGACCCTTCACCCGATTTTTCGGGCGATCTTTCGAGGCTCGTCCCCACAAGTCCTGACTTCGGGGGAAGGGCGCCCCTTCAGCGTGGTACGCGCGGACGGGACCGGGCTGGTGTTCGCGATCAAGGACGCGGGCAGGTTCACCGCGCGGCTGCGCCGCCTGCCCGTGGGCGCGACGGCGCCGGCCGACGGCCCGTACGGCGCCTTCACCCGGGAGGCCCAGCTCGACGACCGGCCCGCCGTGCTGGTGGCGGGCGGTTCGGCGTCACCCCGTTCGTGCACCTGGCCCTGCGCCACCCGGACGCCACCCTCTTCCGCGCCGCCCGCCACCGCGACGAGGCCCTTGTACGCCCGCGACCTCGTACGCCGCGTACTTCCTCTGCGGCGGCCCCGGGTTCATGACGTCGATGGTCCGGGACCTGCGGGCGCACGGCGTTCCGGGGGGACCGGCTGCTCAGCGAGCGCTTCGAGTGGTGATCTCCGGGAAGGTCCGATGTGATCCATATCTCAGCCTTCGCCTGCTCCGGACCTGAGCCGTCGCGGCCCCTACGATGATCAACGATCATCCTGAGGGGAGCGGGGTCCGTTGTCAGGCCAAGAACGTGTCCGGGCCGTACTGGAGAGCAGTCTCGCGCAGCGGGCCGTCATCCTGGTCATCGTCGTCAACGCCGTCACCATCGGCTGCGAGACCAGCGCGTACCTGATGGAGCGGGCCGGCGGCCTGCTGCACGCCATCGACCGGATCGCGCTGGCGGTCTTCACCGCCGAGATCGCCGCCCGCCTCTACGCCTACCGCGGGAAGTTCTTCACCGACCCCTGGAACTGGTTCGACAGCATCATCGTGGTCGTCGCGCTCATCCCGGCCTCCGGGCCGACGTCGGTGCTGCGCGCGCTGCGGATCCTGCGGGCGCTGCGGCTGGTCTCGGCCGTGCCCAGCATGCGGCGCGTGGTCGGGGCGCTGCTGGCGGCCGTGCCCGGGATGGCCTCCATCATCGGCCTGCTCGTCCTGATGATCTACATCGCGGCGGTCATCGCGACCAAGCTGTTCGGCGACATCGTGCCCGAGCGCTTCGACGAGCTGCCGCGCTCGCTGTTCACCCTCTTCCAGATCATGACCGGCGACGACTGGGGGAACGTCGCCCAGGAGGTCATGGAGGAGAAGCCGTGGGCGTGGATCTTCTTCATCGTCTACATCCTGATGTCCACGTTCGTGGCCCTGAACCTGTTCATCGCGGTCGTGGTCAACGCCATGAACGACGTCGACCCCGCCGAGGCCGACCCGCGTACGGAGCTCGAATCGGTCAAGCAGGAGCTGGCGGCCGTGAACGCGAAGCTGGATCAGCTGCTCATGAGGGAGCGGCCGCCGGAACTCCGGTCCCGGGTCGATCGTTGACGCGGGCGGCACACCATCGATCTTCGACTTTTCGACAGGAGAACAGAGCCGTGGTCTTCAAGAGGATGCTGGGTGCGTTCGGCGTGGGCGCTCCCTCGGTGGACACCGTTCTGTCCACCTCGCGTACCCGGCCGGGCGGCACGCTGGAGGGCGAGGTACGGCTCAAGGGCGGCGACTTCGACGCCGAGATCGAGCACATCACCCTCGGCCTGGTGGCCCGGGTGGAAATCGAGCACGGCGACGGCGAGGCGGCGGGGCTCAGCCAGTTCTCCAGCGCCCGCGTCTCCGGCCCCTTCACGCTGCGCAAGGGCGAGGAGCGCACCGTCGACTTCCGCATCCCGGTTCCGTGGGAGTCGCCGATCAGCGAGATCGGCGGGCAGCAGCTGACCGGCATGGCGGTGGGCGTACGCACCGAGCTGGCCATCGCCAAGGCCGTCGACAAGGGCGACCTCGACATGGTGGCGATCGAGCCGCTGCCGTCGCAGCTGCGGATCCTGGAGGCGCTCCTGCAGCTCGGGTTCGGCTTCAAGTCGGCCGACCTGGAGGCCGGGCACCTGTACGGGGTGCGGCAGGAGCTGCCGTTCTACCAGGAGATCGAGTTCTACCCGTCCGGCCGGTACGCCGGGCTGGTGGGCGAGATCGAGGTGACCTTCGTGGCCGACCCCGCCGGGCTGGCGGTGGTCCTGGAGGCCGACAAGCGCAGCGGCCGCTACTCCTCCAGCGACGCCATCGGCCGTTTCCACGTCAGCCACGACGACGCCCTGCGTACCGACTGGGCCGCGGAGCTCGGCCGCTGGCTCGACGGCCTCTCCCAGCACTCGGCGCCGGGCCACCACGCCCACTACGGTGACCACCACGGCGGGCACCACGGAGGTCACCACGGCGGTCGCCACGGCGGGCCGGGCCTGGGCATGGTGGCCGCGGCCGGCGCCGCCGGCGTGGTGGGCGGTCTCGTGGCCGGCGAGGTGGTCGATGAGGTCGTGGAGGAGTTCTTCGAGGGCGATGAGGGCGGCGGCGACGAGTGGTGACCCACCCCTGAAGGGCGACGAGGGGCGGCGGCGACGAGTGGCGACCCACCCCTGACGACCCCAGCCCGCCGCTGACTCCCGGCCACGGCCCGGCACCGACGCTCCGCAACCCGCCGCCGCACTTCCGCGCCGCGGCACGCACCGCGCCGGGCGCCGTGCTGTGCTGCGTCGCGGGTCGCACCTCTCCGTGTCGCGGGTCGCACCGCGTCGGTTGCTGGACCGCTGCCCGTGCTGCGCTGCCCGTGCTGCGCCGTGCCCGGCCGCGGCGACGCGGCGCTCGCTGTGCCGGTCGGTCGTGTGCACGGCCGGGAGGGCCGGCGGTAGCGGCGCGATCGCGATGCTCGCGCCCAGCACGCCCAGCCACGCCGCCGGCACGTCCAGCTCGATCGCCCGGTACGACGTCGTCGGCCGCAGCTCCAACGTCACCACCTGCGTGAGCGCCGAATGGGCCAGCAGTACGGTCGGCGCGTGCCGCCGCTCAGACAGCGGCACGCAGACGTGCGGAGGGCGTCGGCTCCGCAATAACGCGCAAAACAAATATGACCGTATATCCGGGCAGATCGCAGCCACTCCCGTCATGGCGGCGCCCGCGTATTGAAACACGTTGCAGTTCATCCCTAGGCTGGCGGCATGATCCTGGACCGATTCCAGATTCCCGGCGCCGCCGCCGTCGTCACCGGGGCGGGCCGGGGCATCGGCGCCGCCACCGCGATCGCGCTCGCGCAGGCGGGCGCGGACGTGGCGCTCTGCGCCCGTACCGAGGAGCAGCTCCGCGCGGTCGCGGACCAGGTGGAGAAGGCGGGCAGGCGAGCCCTGATCGTCCCGGCCGACCTGGCCGAGCCGGGCGCCGCCGAGGCGCTCGCCGAGCGGGCCGCGCAGGCGTTCGGGCGGCTGGACGTGGTGGTCAACAACGTGGGCGGGGCGCTGCCCCGGGCCTTCATGGACACCAGCCGGGCGCATCTGCAGAACGCGTTCCAGTTCAACGTCGGCATCATGCACGAGCTGACCAGGGCCGCGGTGCCCCGCCTGCTCGAGACCGGTGGCGCGGTCGTGAACATCTCCTCCGCCATGGGCCGCCTGTCCGCCCGGGGCTACCTGGCGTACGGCACCGCGAAGGCCGCGGTCGCCCACTACACGCGGCTGGCCGCACAGGACCTGGCGCCCCGCGTACGCGTCAACGCGGTCGCCGTCGGCGCGGTGGCCACCTCAGCCCTGGACATCGTCATGAAGGACGAGGGCCTGCGCACCCGCATGGAGCAGGCCACGCCGCTGCGCCGGATCGGGGAGCCCGAGGACGTCGCGGCCGCCGTCCTCTACCTGTCCTCCCCGGCCGCCCGGTACGTGACGGGCACGGTGCTGGAGGTGGATGGCGGCATCGAGCAGCCCAACCTCGACCTCGGCCTCCCCGACCTGACGTAATCCGAGCATTCTTCGCAACCGTGCAATCGGACTGTAAGTCAGGAGAAAGCCACCGGAATAGGTTGACTCACTGCCCGATCGAGTCGACCCCAAGGAGCCGACGTAATCAGCCCGACTGTGTGGAGTGAGTTGCGTATGACCTCCGCGCCTCAGCTGTCCATCTCGATCTCCCCGCACCTCACGGCCCTGGCGGTGATCACCGACGCTCTCGCGGGCCGCCGCCGCGGCCTGCCCGAGCCGTGGCGCGCGGCCGTCGGCTCGCGCGTCGGCCGGCCAGGACACCAGGCGGTACGCCCGCTCGCCGCCCCCGGCTACTCCGTGGTCCCCGACAGCCTCGTCCCCCTCACTCCCGTAGGAGCCGACGTCTCCGTCGAAGCCCAGGTCAGCGCGCTGCACGAGCTGCCGCCCGACCGCCTGATCACGGACCTGGAGCAGGCGTTCGGCCCGGGCCCGCTGCCCGCCCACTGGCGCTCGGCCGCCGAGCGGCCCGCGAGCTGGTTCCACGGCTACGCCGGCGCCCTCGCCGACGTCTGGAGCACCGTCGAACCCCTGTGGAAGCGCGCCCGCGCCCTGCTGGACAGGGAGGTGCGGCGGGTGGGCGTCGCGAGCGTCCGCGGCGGCCCCGAGCTGCTGCTCGGCGCGCTCAACCAGCGCATCGTGCACGGCGGGAGCGGGCTGCTCATCGCCGACGTCGAGGCCAGCGCGTACGACCTGGGCGACCGGCGGATCGTCCTGGTCCCGATGCTGGCCGGCAAGGACGCGGTCATCGTCAGCCTGGACAACGAGGAGGCCGTCTGGATCGCGTACCCGGTGCCCGGCGCGGAGACGCTGTGGAGCCGGCCCGCCGCGCCCGCGCACGACGAGCTGTCGGCGCTGATGGGCCCGGTGCGCGCCGGGCTGCTGTGCGCGATCGGCCGGCCGATGACCATGAGCATGCTGGCCGCGGACCTGAAGATCGCGCCCAGCAGCATCACGTACCACTGCGACCGGCTGCGGGCCGCGCGGCTCATCACCAGGGAGCGCCGCGGGCGCGAGGTGTGGGTGGGCCGCACCCACCGGGCCGAGGAGTTGCTGGAGCTGTTCCGCCGGTCGTGAGGGCGGGCGAGCCGGGCGTGAGGGTGGGCGAGCCGGGCGCCCGCCCTGATCGAGACGCCGGCCAAGCCAACAGCGGGAGATCATGACCAGAGATCACTTCGACGAACGTGGAAGGGACGCCGATCAGGCGGTGGGAACGTCGTCGATCGTCCCGTCCGGCCAGCCGATCTTCCCGTCCTCGACCGACGGCGCCGCGTCGCCGTGCCCAAGCAGCAGCGCGGCGGCGTACCAGCGGCCCGGCTCGGCCGCGCCCGGCGTCGCGCACCACGGGACCAGCGTGCGCTCGCCCAGCGGGGTGGCGGCCACGGCCGTGCCGGACTCGGTCAGCCCCGGCCCGCCGACCACGCGGGTGACGGCACCGCCCTCGGGTGACGGCCAGCCGCCCACCCGCAGCCTGCCGGGCTCCCCGGTCAGCCGGACGAACCGTACCTCCCACGCCCCGCGCACGGCGGAGACCACCTCCAGCTCGGGCCCGTGCCGCATCTCCGCGCCCGCCCGGGCGTAGCCGTGGTCGGGGCCGGGGCCCTGCTCGCCCCAGTGCGCCCGCCACCGGGACGAGCCGGCCAGCGTGCCCGACGGCAGCGCGCGCACCGGACCGGAGGTGAACCCGGTCCGGTGGCTGGCCCGCCCCTCCCCGTCCAGGACCACGACCGACTGGTCCAGCGGGTCGCCGGACAGCAGCGGGAAGGTGGCCGTGGAGTAGCCCAGCCGCGCGTAGAGGGGCGCGTCGGCCAGGTCGGAGCCCGGGTGCGAGTGGTCGGTGCCGTGGTTGACGACCCGGACGATCCCGTCCGCCCGCGTGCCGCTCACCAGCCACCCGGGGGCGCGTACCACCCGCCCGAAGTCGCCCGTCTCCACCGGCAACGGCTCCTCCACCGCGGTCCACACCGGGTGATCGGCGGGCAGCGACAGCCCGAAGAGCCCCTTCGCGGCCCAGTACGGCGAGCCGGGGCCCGAATAGTCCTGCGCGATCGCCCGCCAGGGCCCGTGCCAGCCCAGGGTCAGCAGGCCGTCGCCGTCGGGCGCGCCACGGTCGGCGAAGTGCCGCACGATGCCGGACGCGGCCCGGCGCAGCAGCCCCGGCGAGCCCACCCCCGCCCTGGCGCCGACCCAGAACGGCGTCGCGGCGGCGAAGCGGTAGGCGAGGCTGCGGCCCTGGACCAGCGGCGAGCCGTCGGCGCCGACCAGGTGGACCGCGTCGTCCAGGAAGCGTTCGAGACGCGACAGGTAGACCGGGTCCGGCGCCACCCCGGCCATCTCGCTCCACAGCAGCGGATAGAAGTGCAGCGCCCAGCCGGCGTAGTGGTCGTAGGCGCGCTCGGGGCCGTCGGCGTACCAGCCGTCCGCGCGCTCGAAGCCGGCGGCCAGGGCGAGCCCGGCGTCGATGTCCTCCTGCGCGTACGGCCCCCCGACCGAGGCGAGGAACTGCTCCACGACGATCTGGAACCAGACCCAGTTGATCGGCGGGTAGTCCGAGCCGATCGCCGGCGCCAGATAGTCCACCACCTGCTCCCGCACCAGCGGCGTCAGCCGGTCCCACAGCCAGGGTCTGGTCAGGTGCAGGACGAGCGCGATGGAGGCGGCCTCCACCTTGGCCTGGCCGTGCTCGTCCAGGCGTACCCAGCGCTCGGGGGAGTGCGGGTCGGTGCCGGCGGCGATGCCCTCGGCGTACCACTCCATGAGGCCGAGCGGGTCGCGCCCGCCCTCGCCCGCGACGCGGAAGCCGGCCGCGAGGAACGTCCGCGCGAAGCCCTCCAGGGCGTCGACGTCCGGGCCGTAGCCGCCGGACGGGCCGGGGAAGCTGATGCGCGCGTGGGTGGGGGAGGCGAAGGGGCGCGCCGACAGGAGCAGCCGGTCGGCCAGGCCCGCCCAGTGCTCCCTGGTCCAGCCCGAGTAGGGGGAGATCACCAAGCCAAGGAAACACACCACGGCCGCATCCCACAAGAAGCCGGTTGACAGGACCTCCCGCACCCCATGAAACTCTCCCGAAACAACAGGCCCATACGGTAAACGTTTACAGGAGCGGTCGATGCCCTTTCCCCGATGGATCGCCGCCGGCGCGTTAGCCGTCCTGACCGCGATCGGCCTGCAGGCCGTGCCCGGCGAGACGGACGTACGGGCGGGCGGGACCCTCACCACCGGCGAGGCCCCGTCGAGCGCCTTGGGCGAGAAGATCGCCTACAACGTCTACCTGCCCGCCGGATACGGCCGGGGCACCGCCCGCCACCCCGTGCTCTACCTCCTGCACGGCCGGGGCGACACCATGCAGGCGTGGACGAGGGTGCGGACGACGCTGGACGACATGATCCGGACCAGGCGGATCCCGCCCGTCATCGCCGTCATGCCGGACGCGCCGTGGAACGAGCGCGGCAACTGGTACGTGGACTCCCGCCACACCGACGGCCGGCCGGTCGAGACGGCGCTGACCCGGGACCTGGTCGCGCACGTGGACGCCACGTACCGTACGGCGCCCATCCGGCAGGCCCGCCTGGTCGGCGGCTACTCGATGGGCGGCGCGGGCGCGCTGCGGTTCGCGCTCGCGCACCAGGACCTGTTCGGCGCGGCCGCCGTGCTGAGCCCCGCGGTCTACACGCCGCTGCCCCCGTCCGACTCCTCGGCCCGCGACCACGGCGCGTTCGGCCACGGCGGCGAGAAGTTCTCCGACGAGGTCTACCGCGAGCTCAACTACCCGGCCCTGCTCCCGGACCTGGACCCGGACCTGCCCGTCCGGCTGTTCGTGGCGGTCGGCGACGACGAGTACGCCAACCCCGACCCCGCCGACGCCCGCCACGACATCGACTTCGAGTCCGCCGCCCTGTACAACGCCGCCAGGCGCTCGCCCGCGATCTCCGCCCAGCTCCGCGTCATGGACGGCGGTCACGACTGGACGGTCTGGGCCCCCGCCTTCGAGCAGGCCATGGCCGAGCTGGGCCCGGGCCTGAGCGTCACCCCGCCGACCGGGCTGACCGCCCCGCTGCACGGCACGGCCGCCACCGACTGGGCCGGCGGCGTCGCGGCCCACGCGGACGGCTCCCTGACCATCGGGTACGCCGCCGGCGGTCCCGTGAGCGGCCAGGAGCACGCGGGCCGGCTGGACGCCGTGGTGACCCGTACCGGGGGCTGGACCAGGCAGTTCGGCACGGCGGCGGACGAGCGCCTGTACGGCGTCGCGCCCCTGCCGGACGGGGGCGTCCTCGCGGCCGGCTACACCAAGGGCGACCTCGACGGCCGCCACGCCGGGAACGCCGCGGACGACGCGTTCGTGGCCAGGCTCGACGCGAGCGGCGAGGTCCGCTGGATCACCCAGTTCGGCGCCCCGGAGGCGGCCGACCGCCTGTACGGCCTGGCCGCCGCGCCCGACGGGGGCGCGTACGTGACGGGCTACACCAAGGGCGCGCTCGACGGCCCCAACAGCGGCGACAAGGACGCCCTGCTCGCCCGCCTCACCCCGGACGGCGAGGTGTCCTGGATCCGCCAGTACGGAGGCCCCGGGGAGGACAAGGCGTACGGCATCGCCGCGGACGCCACCACCCTCTACGTGACCGGCGGCGCCACCGCCGCCCTGCCCGGCACGACCGCGCTCGGCGGCCTGGACGCCTGGATCGCCGCCTACACCCCGGACGGCACCAGGACGTGGGCCACGACCGCCGGAGGATCGGGCGACGACCGGCTGAACGCGGTCACGGTCACCACCACCGGCCTCGCCGTCGCCACGGGCGCCACGGCGGGCGACGCGCTCACCGTCGCCTACACCGCCCAGGGCAGGCAGCGCTGGCGGCACACCCTGGCCACGCCGGCCGCCGACGAGGGCGCCGCGGTGACCCCGCTGCCGGGCGGGGAGGTGGCGGTCGCCGGCTACACCCGGGGCCGCGTCGGGGTGCAGGCGGGCGGGGCCGACGTCCTGACCCTCCGGCTGGACGCCAAGGGCGCCCAGCGTGCCGCCGCCCAGCTCGGCACGGCCCGCGACGACGCCGTCGACCCGTTCGCCGAGCCGAACCTGTACGCCACCACGACGGCCTCGGGCCAGGTGGCGATCACGGGCCTGACGTACGGGACGCCGGAGGGCGGCCAGGCCCCGGGCAACGGCGACGTCTTCCTGACCACCCGGCCGAGCTGAAGGGCCCGTGGCGCGGCGACACACTCGTGCCGCGCGAAGGTGAGCACTACCTGACCCCGCGGCCCTCGCACGGCCACCGCGACCCTGAGCATGCTTGGCGGATAGCCGGAACCGGGGGGCGGAGTCGTGGATTGGATGGCGGCCGCGGGGCTGGGCGCCGTCGGGGGAGCGGTCATAGAGGTCCTGTACGTGTGGAGCTCGCTGACGGCGTGGCAGCAGGCCCGCAGGAAGGCCAGGGCGAAGAAGAAGGGCGCGAAGCTACCGCGGCTGGACGAATACCTCGATCCGGTCGCGGACTTGCTCGTGGCCGTGACCAGGCTGGGGCTCGGGGCGGCCGCGTGCCTGCTGTTCCGGGACCAGATCACCGGCACCATGGCGGCCATCGCGGTCGGCGCCTCCGCCCCCGCGCTGCTGCGCCAGGTCGGCACCCTGCGCGGCCTGCGCCCCGCCCCGGAGACGGCGCCGCAGGACGGGCCGCCGGACAGGGCGCGGGAAGCGACGCCATGACGGAGCGGCGCTCCCTCGCCCGCCGCTACTGGCAGGCCCTCATCGACACCAGGGCCTTCGAGCTGGACGACCGGGCGCTGCGCCCGTACCGGGACCTGAGCCTGTGGCAGCGCTACCGGGCCTCGCTCCTCGGCCTGCCGCCGTCCCCCGCCCGCGCGCCCCGCGGGCGCCGGAACTGGGCGGTGACGTTCAACCGGGTCCTGCTCCCGGTGGCGGTGGCCGGGATGGCGGTCGCCGTGGGCACCGTCGTGCTGCGGCTGCCCCCGTCCACCGACCCCATCGGCGCGGCCCCCGCCACGACGGCCGCGAGCCGGCACCCGCGGACGACCGGCAGGCAGCCCCTCTACCGCGGCACGGTGTTCCTGCCGCTCCCGGCGGACGGGAAGCTCCTGGGGTTCTGGATGCTCACCCGGCAGGGCCCCCGGTCCGCCGAGGCGTACGACGCCGACTTCGCCCTCTCCGCGTACGGCTCCGGCGCCTACGTGGACATGACCCGCAGCCGCGTCGGCGCCACCCTGGCCCAGTGCCTCGCGAGCCCGCCGGAGACCGGCGGCCCCGCGGACCGGGCCGGGCCCGCGGAGCCGCTGTGCCTGCTGACCCGGGCCGGCGACCTGGCGTACCTGGTCCTCGGCGAGCCGGCCGGCGGGCACGTGCGGGCCGACATCCGGCTCTGGGAGAGCGCCTAGAACGTCACGAGCGGGTCGCCGATGAAGTCGGCGATGAAGTTGACGAAGAAGAAGCCGAAGAACAGGAAGTTGAGCACGAGGATGACGTAGTGCCACGGGCGCGGGCGGGCGGGGCGCGGGAGCTTGCTGTTCAGGTACATCAGCATGAACGGATACAGCAGCGCGCCCAGGTTGGACATGTTGGCCGACCATTCGACCAGGCCCACCGGCAGCGACTGGAAGATGATGATCGAGATGATGACCAGCAGCAGGAGCATGAACGGGTAGTAGAAGCGGCGCGGGTCGCCCTCGATCAGCCGGCGCAGGCGCGGGCTGGTGGCGTTGGCCGCGTCCGTCGTCACCCGAACCATCGCCTCGAAGATGCCGAGCTGCGTGGAGAACAGGATCAGCACCCCCATCACGAGCGCGACGTAGAAGACCACCTGCCCGTACTCGTCGCCGAGCGCGCTGGCCACGAACGTCGGCACGTTCGCCCGGGTGGGCTTCTCGCCCGCCAGCGTGACCGCCTGTGCCATGAGGATCGTGGGCAGCAGCATGCCGAGGATGGCGCCGACGAAGAACACGCCCCACATGTCCACCATGAGCAGCCGGTACCAGCGCCGCCACAGGCCGCGGTTGAGCTCGTTGTCGGGGAAGGTGACGCCGCTGGCCAGGATCGGGCGCCGATCGCCGCGCAGGCCCGAGATGTAGCCGACGCGGTGGCCCATGCCGTAGCCCTTGTCGCGGTAGTGGCCCATGATGTACCAGTTCAGGCCGGAGGCCAGCGCGGTGAACCCGGCCAGGGCGCCGAGCTGGGTCGCGGTGATGCCGGCGGGCGGGGCGGCCGGGGTGACGAAGCCGCGGATGCCCTCCCACCACTGGCTGAACGGCACGACGAGCAGGTCCACGGCCAGCAGGGCGAGCAGGATGGTGCCGACCATCACCCAGTTGGCCAGCTCCAGGGCGCGGCTGATCCGGCGGGCTGCGGCGCAGATGAGGAAGACCAGCACCAGCAGGCCGATGGCCCACCAGCGCGGCTCGGCGTCCGTGGCCGCCGGTGGTACGCCGTGGACCAGCGCGTACACGCCCTGGCCCGCCGACGCGGCCCAGCCGCCCGCGATGAACGCGAAGATCACGATGAGGACCGACAGGGGCACCCACAGGGCCCAGCCCGGCGGTACCCGCCCCCAGCCGACCACCGGCGTCTCGCCGGTCGCGAGGACGTAGCGGGAGCATTCGACGTTGTAGAACGTCTGCAGCAGGGCCGACACCAGGATGACCCAGCCGACGCCGACAAATCCGTACTGCCCCACACTGAGGGGGCCGAGCAGCCACTCACCGCTGCCGATCGAGATGCCCAGGGCGATCAGGCTCGGGCCGACGGCGTATTTGACCAGTTCCTTGGGGCCGATCTTGGAGACCTTGAAGACCTCCTCCGGCGTGGGCAGGTCGGTGACTTCGAGATCCGGACGGCTGACTCCGAGTGGGTGCGACATGTCACTGCCTCCTGCCGTTCAGGGTGATCCCGAAGGGCGGCCGCTACAAGACCCAATTGCCGCACACCGGGAGCTCCTGATCAGGCGTACTGGAGGTCGGCCCGGACCACGCGCCCGTCCCGGACCGTGAAGTCGTAGTGCGCCCGCCACCCGTCGGAGCCCGCCGGAGCCCAGTGGACCAGCAGCTTCTGCCCGTCCGCCCGGTTCTCGGCGATCGAGACGACCCGCAGCGTCCCGCCGACCACCTCGTTGCCGGCCCACTCCCGGATGGCGTCGTGCCCCCGGATGCTCCGGGAGACGTCGACGATCTCGGCGTCGGGGGCGAACGCGGCGACGAGGGCGTCGAGGTCGCGCGCGTTCACGGCGTCCACGTACGCCCGCGCCGCCGCGGCCACCCCGGCCGGCGTCGAGGGCCCGGTCGAGGGCCCGGTCGAGGGCACGGTTGAGGGCCCGGTCGAGGGCACGGTTGAGGGCCCGGTCGAGGGTGCGGTCGAGGGCGCCGGCGCGGGCTGCGGCTCGGCGGCGGTGGCGCCGCACGCGGTCGCGACCAGGAGCGCGACGGCCGCGAGCAGGGCCGCCCACCTCCGGGTCGGGACGGAGCCGGAAGGGGGACGGGCGGGCCGGGAGGGCTGCGTACTCATGCCGACGATGATCCGGTTCCGGCACCGGAAACGTCCAAGACCTGCGGCCATAACCAATGGCTATGCCCCCATGAACCCCGCATCGGGGCGGGACCGACAAAGGGGCGAGACGTTCCGGGCGTGGCGTTACGCGACGTTACGGGAGCGACTACGTACAGTGATGAACTGTTGTCACAAGGTGACTACAGGGGGAGATCATGAAAGGTAAGCTCATAGCGGCAGGTGGCGCGCTCGCCACCGCCGCCACGTTCATCGCGATGGCCACGCCGGCCAGTGCCGGTACGGCCCACTGCGACCTGAGCGTGGCGGACATGACGCACTCGCTGCGCATCGACAGCTGGGGTGTCTACGCCGGCCGCCGCGACGCGGATGCCTGCCAGGGCAAGCGCGACGAGAAGAAGGAAGAAAGCTGGAAGCCTGACTGGAAGCCCAGTCACGACGACAGCCACGACACCACCTGGAACGGCCACGGCTGGAACGGCCATGGCTGGAACGGCAACGGCTGGAACGGCAACAGCTGGAACGGCAACAGCTGGGACAACGAGCACGACAACGGCTACCACTCCGACACGGTCTGGCCGGGTCATCACTGGGGCGTCGGGACCTATGGCGACCACACCCGTGGTGCCTGGGGCTCGCGCGGCTGGGACGGCTACGGCTGGCCCGGCACCTGGCTTGACCGGTTCTAGGACTCGGCACGGCCGGCTCTGAACATCAGTCCGGTTCGGTCCCGGGACACTGCCACGGTGACCCGGGACCCCTGGCCGGCCCTCGTGCCACCAACCATTCATGACCCCTCCTCACCCCTCCACCAACACTCCTCCACCACGCGCCGCTTTGAGGGCCGCGCCGCTTCGAGGGCTGCGCTGCCTTGGACCCACGCTGTCTTGGGGTAGCGCTGCGTTCCCGCGCCACCGCGCCACCGCTTCGAGTTCGGGCTGTGCCGCGCCTTCCGCCTCCCCGCCTCGGGGCCGTGCTGCGCTTGAGTCGTATCGCGCGTGGGCGCGCGCGGCTTCCCACTGCGCCGCCCTAGGATCACGCCTCTTCCCGGCCGCGCCGCTTCCTGCCACGCCGCTCGGGGCCGTGCTGCGCGCGGCGTCGCGCTCGGCCGCGCTCCGCCGCCTCCGCCGCACAGCTTCCCCGCCGCGCTCCCTTCGGTCCTACTGCGCTTGGGCCGCGTCGCCGTTCAGGCTGCGCGGCTTTCCGCTGCGTCGCCTCCTACGGTGCCGACTTGGGTGCGCGGTCTTCGCGGTGAGTCGCCTCGCGGTGTGCTGCCTCGGCGCGCCCTTGGGTGCAGGGGCTGTCGCAGGTGGCGTCGATCGACCGGGGCCAAGCCGTGTGGCCGCGCTTGGGCTCGGGCGGACGTCTGGAGCGGACGCGTGAGCTGGTCGGTAGCCGGACGGTCGGGAGGCGTCGCGGCCCGAGCGCGGCACAGCCCGAAGGCGATGTGACGCCAAGGTGGCGCACCCAGGGCGACGTGACGCCAACGCGGCCCCAGGGTGACGTGACGCGAGAGCGGTGTGGCTCCAAGGCGACGTGACGCCCACGCGGCCCACCCCGAGGCATCCATCGGGCCGGGTGGGCCGGGTGGGCCGGGAACTCTCCGGGGATCGGCGAACCGGCCCCCGGAGGTGGTCAGCGGTCTACGATCTCGTTCTTCCCGATGACCACGACCCCGCCCCGCGTCAGCGCGAACCGGGTGCGGTCGTAGTCGAGGTCGAAGCCGATCCGGGCCCCGTCCGGGATCACCACGTTCTTGTCGATGATCGCCTTGCGGACGATCGCCCCCCGCCCGACCTTGACGTTCTCCATCAGCACCGAGTCCTCCACCAGCGAGTGCGAGTGGAGCACCACCTTGGGCGACAGGATCGACCGGATCGCGGTCCCGCCGGAGACGATCACGCCGGGGGAGACCAGCGAGTCGATCGCCCGCCCCACCCGGTCGCCGTCGTTGTGCACGAACTTGGCCGGCGGCAGCGGGTCGTGCCCGGTGAAGATGGGCCACTTGTCGTTGTACAGGTTGAACACGGGATGCGCCGAGATGAGGTCCATGTGGGCCTCGTAGTAGGCGTCCAGCGTCCCCACGTCGCGCCAGTAGCCCCGGTCGCGCTCGCTGGAGCCCGGCACGACGTTGTTGGCGAAGTCGTAGACGTCGGCGCCGCCCGACTTGACCAGCATCGGGATGATGTTGCCGCCCAGGTCGTGCTTGCTGGTGGGGTCGAGCGCGTCTTCTCGCAGCGCGTCGATCATCGACTGCGTCTTGAACACGTAGTTGCCCATCGAGGCGTACACCTCGTCGGGGGAGTCGGCCAGCCCCACCGCGTCCTTCGGCTTCTCCCGGAACGCCACGATCCGGCGCCCCTCGGGGTCGGTCTCGATCACGCCGAACTGGTCGGCCAGCGACAGCGGCTGCCTGATCGCCGCCACCGTCACGTCGGCGCCGGAGTCTTCGTGCTGCTCGACCATCTGCCGCGGATCCATCCGGTAGATGTGGTCGGCGCCGAACACGATCACGTGCTCCGGCATCTCGTCGTAGATCAGGTTCAGGTTCTGGAACAGGGCGTCCGCGGAGCCGGAGAACCAGCGCGGCCCGAGCCGCTGCTGCGCGGGCACCGGGGTGACGTAGTTGCCCAGCATCGCCGACAGCCGCCAGGTCCGCGAGACGTGCCGGTCGAGGCTGTG
Organism: Nonomuraea sp. KM90; assembly: GCF_052246675.1. NCBI lineage: Bacteria > Bacillati > Actinomycetota > Actinomycetes > Streptosporangiales > Streptosporangiaceae > Nonomuraea > Nonomuraea sp. KM90. Next base: position 23,157 of record NZ_JBQQCB010000033.1, read on the forward strand.
GTTCTTGTACTGCGTCAGTACGACGATCTTCAAGAACCCGCCGTTCGCGAGATTGGACAGCACGAAATCGATGAGCCGATACATCCCCCCGAACGGCACCGCCGGTTTCGCCCGATCCGCCGTGAGCGGCATGAGCCTCTTGCCCTCTCCACCTGCCAGCACAACCGCAAGCACCCTCCGGGACCTCATGTCCAGGACGCTACCCTCAAATGGCCGATCTATCGACGAAACCCCGCACGGTGAACTTCCTGCGTGTCCGGATTTGGTGCTCAATGTACGAAGCGGAGTTGCCGACGTTGGGCTTGTCGAAGTGTTCCAGGCGCTCCGGTTGATCGTAAGGTCTTCTCATGCGCGTTGATCTGCTCAGCCGGGAATACCCGCCCGAGGTGTACGGCGGTGCCGGGGTCCACATGGAATACCTGGCCAGAGAGCTGCGGAAGCTGGCCGACGTACGCGTGCGCTGCTTCGGGGCCGGGCGCGACGAGCCGGGCGTCTCGGCCTACCGCGTGCCGGGCGGGCTGGAGAGCGCCAACCCCGCGCTCCAGGTGCTCGGCGTGGACCTGGAGATGGCCGCAGCCTGCGAGGGCGCCGACGTCGTCCACTCCCACACCTGGTACGCCAACTTCGCCGGGCATGTCGCGAAGATGCTGCACGGCGTGCCGCACGTGATCACCACGCACAGCCTGGAGCCGCTGCGCCCGTGGAAGGCGGAGCAGCTCGGCGGCGGCTACACGATCTCGTCCTGGGCCGAGCGCACCGCCCTGGCCGCCGCCGACGCGGTGATCGCGGTGTCGGAGGGCATGCGGCGCGACGTCCTGGCCGCCTACCCCGAGATCCCGCCGGAGCGGGTCAGCGTGATCCACAACGGCATCGACACCGCCCAGTACGCTCCCGACCCGGGTCTCGACGTCCTGGAGAAGCACGGGGTCGACCCGCGCAGGCCGTACATCGTCTTCGTCGGCCGCATCACCCGCCAGAAGGGCCTGGTCCACCTGCTGCACGCGGCGCGGGCCTTCGACCCCGGAGCGCAGCTCGTGCTGTGCGCGGGCGCGCCCGACACGCCGGAGATCGCGGCCGAGGTGACGGAGCTGGTGCGCGGCCTCGACCGCGACGGGGTGTTCTGGATCCAGGAGATGCTGCCCAAGCCCGAGGTGATCCAGCTCCTGACGCACGCCACCGTGTTCGTGTGCCCGTCCGTCTACGAGCCGATGGGGATCGTGAACCTGGAGGCGATGGCCTGCGAGACGGCCGTGGTGGCGACGGCGACCGGCGGCATCCCCGAGGTGGTGGCCGACGGCGAGACGGGGCTGCTCGTGCCGATCGACCAGGGCGCCGACGGCACCCCGCACGACCCCGAGCGCTTCGCCGCCGACCTGGCCGAACGCGTCAACGCCGTGCTGGGCGATCCCGGCCGGGCCAGGGAGATGGGCAGGGCCGGCCGGGCCAGGGCCGTCGAGCACTTCTCGTGGGAGCGCATCGCCCGGCGCACCACGGAGCTGTACGCGAGCCTGCGGGCCTGACGTCGTCGCCTGAGCCGCGCAGGAGGCCGTGCAGGGAGACCGTGCAGGAAACCGTGCACGGGGCGCCTCAGACGAGGCCCCGGCGGCTGGCCTGGGCGCCGGCCTGGAAGCGGGTCTCCGCGTTGAGCTCGTCCAGGAGATGGCGCAGGCGGCGGCGGAGGCTGCGCGGGCTGGTGCCGAGCTGGCGGGCGATGGCGTCGTCCTTGAGCCCGGCCGCCAGCAGCGCCAGCAGCCTGCGGTCCTCCAGGACGAGGTCCGTCGCCGGCTCCTCCTCCTGGGCGGGCTCGGGCGAGCTGTCGTGCGACCACAGCTCGGGGCGCACCGGCAGCGCCTCCCGCCACAGGCGCTCGAACAGCTCCACCAGCGCCACGACCATGGTGGACCCCCTGATGAGCACGCCGCGCGTCAGCGGCGGGTCCATGTACAGCGGCATGACCGCCCGCCGCCGGTCCACGAGCGCCATCTTGAACGGCAGCGAGGGCAGGATCCGCGCCTCCTCGCCCGCCCTGATCAGGCTGCCCACCTCGTCGAGCGCCCCGGTGTGGTCGAAGGCCTCCGGCACGTAGATGGTGCGGTAGCGCACGCCGTTGCGGAGCAGGTCGGTCTGCAGCGGGTTGTGGTAGTCCAGCACGTACGGGGGCCGGTCGAAGGTCAGCACCTCCTCCTTGGCCTCCTGCTGCAGCCGGACGTACCAGCGGGCCTGCTCCTCGGGCCCGGCCAGCACCTCGAACTGCCCGCTCCCCTCGGGGTCCGTGCCGACGTTGCGGAAGGCCGTCTCCAGCTCGTCGGCCGTGTCGGTGAGCAGGTCCAGCTCGCTCTGCATGCCCCGGACCAGCGCGCGGATCGCGGTGCCCGGGTTCGTCGCCGTCCAGCGGGGAGAGCGCCCCCACAGGCGGCTGACCAGGCCCTTGGCGCGGAGCCTGCTCAGCGACGACTGGACGCGCCCCGCGTTCTCGCCGCTCCTCATGACCAGCTCCTGCACCGTGATGCCGGGGCAGGCCAGCACGCCCCGGTAGATGCGCTCGTCGAACGCGCTGATGCCGACGATCTCCAGTGCGCGGGCGTCTTCTAGCATGGCCTCGATCTTGGCCATTTCCGGCAGTTGCCGCAATAGGCCACATCAACCACCTTGTCCCCAAAATTCACCGACAGTTAGAAAGCGGGGTGTGCAACAGAGAATCGCCCTTCTGGGCGCCGTGCTACTGGCCGTCACAACGGCGGCCGTACCGGCTCAGGCGGCACCCACTCCGCCCCCCGCCCAGGTAGAGCCCGCGAAGACGATCACCCTCATCACCGGGGACAAGGTCACCCTCCGCGCGCTTGCCGACAAGCAGACCCAGCTCGACATCGCTCCCGGCCCCGGCCGGGAGAAGATCGACTTCGTGCACCGCCGGTCCACCGACGGGCTCAGCATCGTGCCCGCGGACGCGATGCCCCTCCTGGCGGCGGGCACGCTGGACCCCCGGCTGTTCAACGTCACCCGGCTGGCCGAGCTCGGCTACGACGACGCCGCCAGCCCGCAGCTCCCGCTCATCGTGACGTACCCGGAGCAGGCCGATGCCGGCACGCTCCGCGCCGCCGGCGGGCGCCCGCTGCCCGCGATCAACGGCGTGGCCAGGAGCGAGCCCCGTACCGGCGCGCTGTGGAAGACGCTGACCGCGCAGGCGAGGACGGCGGCCGCGCCGGCCAAGATCTGGCTGGACGGCAAGGCCAAGGTGTCGCTCGACGTGAGCGTCCCGCACATCGGCGCGCCCACAGCGTGGGCGGCCGGCCACACCGGCAAGGACGTCCCCGTCGCGGTCCTCGACACCGGCTACGACCCCGGACACCCGGACCTCCAGGGTCTGGTCGTCAAGGCCCAGAACTTCACCGCCGAGCCGGACACGGCCGACCTCCACGGCCACGGCACCCACGTCGCCGCCACGATCGCCGGCTCCGGTGCCGCCTCGGGCGGCAAGAACAAGGGCGTGGCCCCCAGCGCCAAGCTGATGGTCGGCAAGATCTGCGACCAGGGCGGGTTCTGCACCGACTCCGCCATCATCGAGGGCATGACGTGGGCGGCGGAGAACGGCGCCCGCGTCGCCAACCTCAGCCTCGGCGGCCCCGACGCGCCCGGCACCGACCCGCTGGAGCAGGCCGTCGACAGCCTCACCGAGCAGTACGGCACGCTGTTCGTGATCGCCGCGGGCAACGACGGGCCCCAGAACCTGGGCTCCCCGGGTGCGGCCGACCGCGCGCTGACGGTCGGCGCCTCCAACCGCGACGCGGACTCGGTCGCGAACTTCAGCAGCACCGGCCCGCGCGCCGGCGACGCCGCCGTCAAGCCCGACCTGGTCGCCCCGGGCGTCGGCATCGTCGCCGCCAGGGCCGCCGGCACCTGGGCCGGGATCCCGGTCGACGACTCCTACACGGCGATGAGCGGCACGTCCATGGCCACCCCGCACGTGGCGGGGGCGGCGGCGATCGTCGCCGGCCTGCACCCCGACTGGAAGGCCGACCGCATCAAGGCGGCTCTCATGGCCTCCACCGCCCCCGGTGCCGAGCTGGGCGCCTACGTCCAGGGCTCCGGCCGGGTGGACGTCGCCCGGGCCGTCACCCAGCAGGTCACCGCCGAGCCCGCCTCGCTCTCCATGGGAGAGGTCGAGCTGCCCGACAACGAGCCCAAGGAGCGCACGCTCACCTACCGCAACGACGGCGACGCCGCCGTCCGGCTGGAGCTGGAGGTGACGGCCAAGGACGCCCACGGCGAGCCGGCGACGCCGTTCACCGTCGGCGCCACCTCGGTCGAGGTGCCCGCCCACGGCACCGCGCAGGTCACGGTGACCGCCCGGCCGGGGGCGACCGGCATGTACAGCGGCACGGTCGTGGCCAAGGGCGGCGACGTCACCGTACGCACCGGCATCGGCATGCGCGTCCAGCCGGAGAGGCACGGCCTCAAGCTCGCCTTCACCGGCTCGGACGGGCAGCCCACCAAGCTCGCCTTCGCCGGCCTGATCGACCTCGACACCAAGGAACAGACCAACTACGACGTCGCCGGCGGCACCCTGGACCTGCGGCTGGAGAAGGGCCACCGGTACACGGTCGTCATCCTGATGGAGGACCACGACGGCACGCTGGTGATGGCGGCCGAGCCGGAGTTCACCCTCGACGCCGACCGCACCGTCACCGCCGACGCCCGCCGCGCCAAGCCGGTGGACGTGCGTACGGAGGAGCCGACCGCGCGGCTGGCCATCGGCATGCTGGGCATGCTGCAGCTGATCGAGGGGAAGCAGCCCCTCGGCGTGGACGTCGACCTGAACTCCATGTGGGGCGCCGACCGCGTCGAAGGCATCAAGGCCATCCCGACGACCCGGACGGCCAGCAAGAACTTCGCCTACTACCGCTGGACCCAGTGGGCCAAGCCGAACGGCGAGGGCCGCTTTGACGCCAGCCCGTACTTCTACCACCTGATGAAGGCCGAGCCGGGCATCCCCGCCGACCCCGGTTACCGGCCGAGCCGCCGCGACCTGGCCGAGGTCACCTCCACGTACGCCGCCCAGCAGGACGGCAAGCTCGGCGAGCACATGGCGCTGCCCGTGCTGTACGGGAAGGAGCTGGCCTGGATGCCGTACAGCCACGTGTCCCGCTTCCCGCTCCCGTTCCACCGGACCGAGTACTACTCGCCGGGTGACACCGGCTGGTACCCGTCCTTCGTCCAGTACAGGGACCCGCCGGAGGGGCTCAACGACCTCGACCAGTTCTTCTTCGGCCAGACCACCACCTACCGCGCCGGCCAGAAGACCACCGACCGCTGGAACAACGGCGTCTTCGGGGCCGGGCTCAACCCCGACAGCGACTACAGCTGGCGGGAGGAGAACATGCTGCAGTTCGCGGTGGGCATGTTCGAGGACCCGACGCTCGACCGGCACTCCGTCGGCGACTACTTCGCACCGCAGGCCAAGCTCTACCGCGACGGCAAGGAGATCCACTCCGCCGAGTTCCTGCCCGGCTGGGTCGACGTGCCGGCCGAGCAGAAGGAGAGCGACTACCGGCTCACGATGACCGCCGACCGCGCGCCGACCCTGACCAAGTTCTCCACGCGGGTCAGCGCTGAGTGGCGGTTCCGGTCGAAGACCCCCGAGCCGGGCACCCGGCCGGCGCTGCCGCTGCTGACCGTCAAGGCCAGTCCGGAGCTCGACGACCGCAACCGGGCGGCCGCGGGCCACGCGCGCATCCCGCTCCGCGTCCAGCGCCAGGACGGCTCGCCCGACCTGAAGCTGCGCACGCTCAGCATGGACATCTCCTACGACGACGGCCGCACCTGGCTGCCCACGCTGGTGCACCCGTCGGCCAAGGGCGGCTGGTCCGCCGACACCTGGCACCCGGCCGGGGCGCGCGGGAAGTTCGCCTCGCTGCGGATCAAGGCCGTCGACACCGGCGGCAACGCCTTCGCCCAGACCGTCATCAGGGCGTACGAGATCGCCTGACGCAATCAGGCCTGACGCGACCAGGCCCGCAACGCAAGCCTGCAACCAGGAAGGCCCCGCCACGGCGGGGCCTTCCGTCCGCGGATCCCGGAGGACGTCAGCGGACGCGTTCGAGCACGACGACCGGGATCTCCCGGTCGGTCTTCCGCTGGTATTCGTCGTAGTCGGGCCAGGTCGCCGCCATCACCCGCCACATCTCCGGCTTCTCCTCCGGGCCGGCGGTGCGGGCACGGGCCTTGAACTTGTCGCCCTTCACCTGCACCTCGACGTCGGGCGCGGCCTGAAGGTTCTTGTACCACTGCGGGTGGTCCGGATCGCCGCCCTTGGACGCCACCACGAGGTAGTCGTCGCCGAAGCGCTGGTAGATGAGGGGCGTCGTGAAGGGCCGGCCGGACTTGCGGCCCTTCGTGGTCAGGAGCAGGACGACGGTGTTGTTCCAGTCGTGTCCTTCGGCGCCGTCGGTCTCCTGGTAACGCCGGACATGTTCCTTGCCATAGAGCATGCCCGTCTGACTACCCAGCGGCGGCGTGACCTCACCGTTACTCGACGGGGTCTGTACGAGAAGTTAACACGGCTGGCACACTGCATTTGTGTAAGCGCTTACAGCAGGCAAGGATGAAAGCGCTTACACGAAGGGAAGACACAGGCTCATGGACGTGACCATCTACGAAGTGGCCAAGCGGGCGGGCGTGTCGATCGCGACCGTGTCCAGAGCCCTGCGCGGCACCGGCCCCGTGGCCGCCAGGACGCGGGAGAAGGTGCTCCAGGCCGTCGAGGAGCTCAACTTCACGCCCAGCCGCCTGGGAGTCAGCCTCGCCGAGGGCCGCCACGCCGCCAACGGCATCGTCTTCCCCGACCTCGCGGGTCCCTACTACACGGAGGTCCTGCTCGGCTACGAGGAGGTCGCCTCGGAGCTGGGCCGGTCGGTGGTCATCCTGTCCACGAAGGGCCGCACCCGGGTCAACGACCTGGTCAAGGACCTGGCCGGGCGGGTCGACGGCATGCTGATCTTCGGTCACACCGTGCCCGATCCGCTGGTCGCCGAGCTGGTACGGCTGGGCGTGCGGCTGGTGTTCATCTCCCGCGACCCGTTGCCCGGCGCCGACACCCTGCGCAGCGAGAACGCCGGCTCCGCGCACGCGCTCGCCCGCCACCTGACCGGCCACGGCTACGAGCGATTCGCCTTCCTCGGAGCGCCGCTGACCAGCCGGGACGACGTGGACGAGCGCTGGCAGGGCGTCCGGGCCGCGCTCGGCGGCGCCATCGACGCCGTGGACACCCGCCACTACACCGTGGAGTGCGGCTTCGAGGCCGCCGTCAGGCTGCTCAAGAGCAGGGGCAGGCCGCGGGCCATCGTCTGCTCCGACGACGAGGTGGCGCTGGGGGCGCTGCTCGCCGCCGAGGAGCTGGGCCTCGACGTGCCCGGCGACGTGGCCGTCACCGGCTGGGACGACATCATGGCCGCCCGGCACGCGCGGCCGGCGCTGACCACCGTACGTCAGCCGATGCGCGAGCTCGGCGCCCGCGCCGCCCGCGCCCTCGACGAGCTGATCACGGGGGTCCGCGACACCCCGAGCAACCTCATCCTGCCCACCGAGCTGGTCATCCGCTCCAGCTGCGGTCACCACCCCCAGGAGGCACGAACATGAACACCACCACCCGGCGCGCCGCCGTGGGCGTGCTGGCTCTCGCGATCCTGGCCGCGGGCTGCGGCCGCAGCGCGGAGCGGGCGCCCGAGCAGGCGCAGGACGTCACGACCGGCAAGATCACGGGGGAGGTCACGGTCTGGGCGATGGGGGAGGAGGGCAAGGCGCTCGGCGCGTTCGTCAAGGACTTCGAGAGCGCCAACCCCGGAGTGAAGGTCAACGTGACGGCCATCGGCTGGGACGTGGCGCACGACAAGATCACCGCGGCCATCGCGGGCGGCGCCACCCCCGATGTGAGCATGATCGGCTCCACCTGGTCGGGAGAGCTGGCCAAGACCGGCGCGCTGGAGCCGACGCCGGGCAACCTGGTCGACAAGGCGGCGTTCTTCCCCGGCGCCTGGCAGACCGTGGACGTCAACGGCACCGCGTACGGCGTCCCCTGGTACGTCGAGACCCGCGTCCTCTACTACCGCACCGACCTGGCCAGGAAGGCGGGGGTCGAGCCGCCGGGGACCTGGCAGGAGTTCACCGCGTTCGCCAAGGCGCTCAAGGAGAAGGGCGGCGCCGCGGACGGCTTCAACCAGAGCTACACTCTCGGCGCCTCCTGGCAGGAGGTGCTGCCGCTGATCTGGCAGGCCGGCGGCGAGATCGTCAAGGACGGGAAGTACACCTTCGACACCCCCGAGGCGGTGACCGCGCTCAAGCAGTACGAGTCGCTGTTCCGGCAGAAGCTGGCCCCCACCGACACCCCCGCCAACGCCTTCCCGCAGACGTTCATCAAGGGCCGGGTCGGCGGCTTCTTCTCCGGCCCGTGGATGATCGGCGTGCTCAACAACGACGGCGGCCCCGGCTTCGCGGACAAGTTCGACGTCGCCCCCTACCCGAAGGGGCCGGTGTCGGCGACGAGCTTCGTCGGCGGGGCCGACATGGCGGTGTTCAAGAAGGCGAAGAACCGCGACGCGGCCTGGAAGTTCATCCAGTGGCTGAGCGAGCCGCAGGTGCAGGCCAAGTGGTACACCACGGTCAAGGCCCTGCCGGCCGTGCAGTCGGCCTGGCAGCAGCCCGAGCTGACCGCGGACAAGCAGCTCGCGGTCTTCGGCGAGCAGCTCAAGGACGCCAAGACGCCGCCGCCGTTCCCCACCTGGGAGCAGGTGGCCCGGGTCCTGGAGGCCGAGCTGGAGAAGCTGGCCCGCGGCCGGTCCACGCCCGAGCAGACGGCCAAGGCGATCCAGTCGCAGGCCGACACGATCGGGACCGGCCTGTAGCGCCATGACGGTCCTCACGAGGCAGGCACCGGCCGCCCCGCCCCCGGTGAAGGTCAGGAGCGCGTTACGCCGGTCGGGCATCGGCTGGGTCTTCATCCTGCCGTTCGTGGTGCTGTTCGCGGTGTTCTACCTGGGGCCGCTGCTCGTCGGCATCGGGATGAGCTTCACCGACATGCGCAGCACCGACGTGGCCGACCCGCTGGCCGTCAACGTGGTCGGGATCGACAACTACCTGCGGCTCATGAACGACGGCGCCATGCGCAGGGCGGCGGTCAACACCGTCGTGTTCGTGGTCACGGCGCTGCCGCTGACCATCGGGCTCGGGCTGGCCGCCGCCGTGCTGCTCAACTCCGGCATCGCCCGCCTGCCCGCCGCCTTCTTCCGGCTCGGCTACTACCTGCCCAACATCACCAGCATCATCGGCATCGCCGTGGCCTGGAAGTTCCTGCTGGAGCCGGAGGCCGGGCTGGTCAACCGGCTGCTGGAGCTGGTCGGCATCCAGGGGCACAACTGGCTGGAGAGCGAGAGCACCGCGCTGCCGGCGATCATCGTGATGACGGCCTGGCGCAGCTTCGGCTTCGACATGGTCGTGCTGCTGGCCGCGCTGCAGAGCATCCCGAGGGAGCTGTACGAGGCGGCGGAGGTGGACGGCGCCGGCCGCTGGGCCAAGTTCCACTCGGTCACCGTGCCCTCGCTCCGCCCGGTCCTGCTGTTCTGCACGGTCTACAGCTCGGTGGGCTTCATGCAGTTCCTGGAGGAGCCGCTGGTCATGACCAGGGGCGGGCCGCTCGACGCCACGCTGTCGGCCTCCCTGGCCATCTTCAACCACTTCGGGGTCGGCAACTACGGCTACGCCGGGGCCGCCTCGACCGTGCTGTTCACCGTGATCGTGGCGCTCGCCGTACTGCAGCTCAGGCTGGGGAGGAACAGGTGAGAAGGACCCGCCGCCAGCGCGCGGTGATCTACCTCGGGCTCTCCCTGGGGCTGGCCCTGGTCGCCGGGCCGTTCCTGTGGACGGCGCTCAGCTCGCTCAAGCCGGAGCGGGAGATCAGGCGCGACCCGCCGACGTTCTGGCCGGAGACGTGGACGCCGGCCAACTTCACCGAGCTGTTCGAGCGGGTCAGCCTCGGCACCGCGTTCGCCAACAGCCTGATCATCGCGCTCGTCCTGGTCGCCACCAACCTGCTGTTCTGCTCGATGGTCGGATACGCCTTCGCCAAGCTCTCCTTCCGCGGCAAGAACCTGGCCTTCGGCCTGGTGCTGGTGCAGCTCGCGATCCCGGCGATCGTGCTCGTGGTGCCGCAGTTCGTGCTGATCGCGAAGCTCGGCATGGTCAACACCTTCATCGGGATCATCCTGCCGACCGTGGTGACGCCGCTGGGCGTGTTCATGATGCGGCAGTTCATCTCCGACCTTCCCGACGAGCTGATCGACGCGGCCAGGGTCGACGGCGCCAGGGAGTTCCGGATCTTCTTCACGGTCGTCCTGCCGCTGTGCGGGCCGCCGCTGGCCACGCTGGGGCTGATCACGTTCCTCGGCGCGTGGAACAACTTCCTCTGGCCGGCCGTGGTCGCCCAGAGCGAGGACATGTACACCCTCCCGGTCGCGCTGAACATCCTCAACGGCTTCGAGGGCACCCACTACAACCTGCTGGTCGCCGGATCGGTCGTGGTGATCGCGCCGATCCTGTTCCTGTTCGTCTTCCTGCAGCGCTTCTTCATCCAGGGCATCGCCACCACCGGCCTCAAGTAGAGGAGCACCTCCATGCGCAAGACGGTCCTGCTCGTGACGTCCTTAGCCGTGTCCGTCGCCGCGGCGCCGGCCCTGCCCGCGAACGCCGACAGCACGCTCCACCGCTACGCCAAGGACACCTGGAGATCGATGGCCGCCATGGTGGAGCCGGCCACCGGCCTGCCCGCCGACAAGGTGACCGGCGACCTCAGGACGCGGGCCAAGGTCACCTCGCCCACCAACATCGGCACGTACCTGTGGAGCACGCTCGTCGCCCGCGACCTGCGCCTGATCAGCGGCCGGGACGCCACCGACCGGGTCGGCAGGGTGCTCGGGGCGCTGGAGCGGATGGAGCGCGACACCCCCACCGGCCAGTACTACAACTGGTACGACCCCGCCACCCTCCAGCTCGTCCACACCTTCCCCGACTCCGGCGACCCGGTGCGGCTGTTCGCCTCCAGCGTGGACAACGGCTGGCTGGCCACCGCGCTCATGATGGTCCGCAACGCCGTGCCCGCCCACGCCCGGGCCGCCGATCGCCTCGTGACCTCGATGGACTTCACGTCGTACTACGACCCCGCCGCCCGCCCCGACGCCGGCACCGGCCTGCTGCGCGGCGGCTTCTGGCCGGAGCGGCCGCCGGACGGCTGTTTCGTCGAGAGCGACTACGCCGGCACCGGCACGACCGTCTACTCGACCTGCCACCACTACGGCGCCCCCGCCGAGACCCGCATCGGCCAGTACGTGGGCATCGCGCTCGGCCAGCTCCCGCGCGAGAGCTACTTCGGCCCCTACCGCACCTTCCCGGACAACGCCTGCGACTTCGGCTGGCAGGAGCAGAAGCCGGTCGGGTCCTGGAAGCGGTACCTGGGCGTCAACGTCTGGGAGGGCACGTACGAGTACCGCGGCATGCGGTACGTCCCCAACTGGGGCGGCTCCATGTTCGAGGCCCTCATGCCCGACCTGGTGGTGCCCGAGGCCAAGTGGGCGCCCCGGAGCTGGGGCCGCAACCACCCGGTGTTCGTCCGGGCCCAGATCGAGCACGGCCTGAAGGAGGCCAGGTACGGCTACTGGGGCTTCTCGCCGTCCAACGACCCGCACGGCGGCTACCGCGTCTACGGCGTGGACCAGCTCGGCATGGACGAGCCCGGCTACACCTCCGACCGCGAGGAGACCCGCACCGACCCCGGCTACGAGGGCTGCCGCCCCGCCCAGCCGGCGCCCGAGACGTTCGGGGACGGCATCGTGACGCCGCACGCGAGCTTCCTGGCGCTGCCGTACGCGAAGGCCGCGGCGCTGGACAACCTGGCCCGGCTGCGCCGCGACTTCGACGCCTACGGCCCCGGCGGCTTCTACGACGCGATCGCGGTGCGCTCCGGGGTCGTGTCCAAGTGGTACCTGGCACTCGACCAGGGCATGGCCATGGCGGCCCTGGGCAACCTGCTCACGGGCGGCAACCTGCACCGGTACTTCGCCGGCTCCGGCGTGGAGGCCACGCTGCGGCCGGTGATGCAGCTAGAGGAATGGGACGTGCGATGAAACGGGGAAGCTCTTGATGGACCCTTCGACGGTCACCCCCTCGACCAGGCCCGCGCTGGAGGCCCCGTCCGGTCTCCGCGCGGTCCCGGGGGCCGGCCATGTGACGCTGACCTGGGATCCCGTGCCCGGCGCCATCGGTTACCTGGTGCACCGGGACGGGGTGCCCGCCGTGCTCCCGGACGTGGACGTGCCCGCCGTGCCCGCCTGCCGGTTCGTGGACACCGGGCACGGGGCGGCGGCGTACACCGTGGCCGCCGTCGCCGCCATGGACGCGACGGGCCCCTTCTCCCCGGCCGTCGAGGCGGCCCCCCTGCCCGCCGCGGCGGCCACGGTGTCGCTACGGGTGGACGCGCGGCGGGTGACCCGGGACCTGCCGCGGCCGTGGGCGTACATGGTGGGGTCCGAACACCTGTCACACCTGCTCAGCACCGACGAGACCGGTGGCCGCCCGATCGGCGAGGAGCTCGCGCGGGCGCTGCGGACGGTGCACGAGGAGCTCGGCGTCCGCACGGTCAGGGCGCACGCCATCCTCGGCGACGACCTCGGCGTGTACAAGGACGGCGCCTACGACTTCTCCGGCGTGGACGCGGTCTACGACCGGGTCGTCTCGCTCGGCCTGCGGCCCATCGTGGAGCTCGGCTACATGCCCCGCGACCTGGCCTCCGACCCGTCCGAGACCGTCTTCCAGTACGAGGCCGTCATCTCGCCGCCCAAGGACTTCGAGGCGTGGAGCGACCTGGTCAGGGCGCTGGTCGAGCACCTGGCGGACCGGTACGGCGTGCACGAGCTGATCGAGCACTGGGCCTTCGAGGTCTGGAACGAGCCGAACCTGGCGGTGTTCTGGTCCGGCACGCGGGAGGAGTACTTCCTGCTCTACGACGTCACCGCCGCCGCCGTGAAGAACGTGCACCCGGACCTGCGCGTCGGCGGGCCCTCCTCGGCCGCCAACGGCTGGGTGGAGGAGCTGCTCGCCCACGTCGCGGAGTCGGGCGCGGCGCTCGACTTCGTCTCCACCCACACGTACGGGAACGCGCCGCTCGACTGGCGGCCCACCCTGGCCAGGTACGGGCGGGACGTACCGATCTGGTGGACCGAGTGGGGTCCCACGCCGACCCACTTCCACGGCATCGGCGACGGCCCGTTCGGGGCGGCGTTCGTGCTGCACGGCATGAAGTCGGCGGCCGGCCGGATCGCGGCGCTGTCGCACTGGGTGGCCTCGGACCACTTCGAGGAGCTGGGCCAGCCGCCCCGGCTGTTCCACGGCGGGTTCGGGCTGCTGACCGTCGGCAACCTGCGCAAGCCCCGCTTCCACGCCCTCAGCCTGGCCAACCGGCTGGGCGACGCCGAGCTGGCGGCCGAGCTCGCCGGGGACGTGGCCGGCGTCGAGGCGTGGGCGGCGCGGCACGACGACGGCCGGGTCGGCGTGCTCGTCTGGAACGGCACCCTCAACGGCGCCCAGGCGGAGGGCGCCCCCGAGCTGACCCGTACGGTGGAGCTCACCGTCGAGGGGCTGGCCGGCACGTACACGCTCACCCACCACCGCATCGACCGCGACCACACCAACGTGGAGGCGGCCTGGGAGGCGATGGGCGGCGGCGACTGGCCGGTCGGCGGGCAGTGGGACGAGCTCCGGGCGGCCGACGGCCTCGACGAGCTCACCCCGCCCGCCAGCGTCACGGGCCCGTCGCTCACCCTGGCGTTCGACCTCCCCATGCCGGGCGTGTCGTTCGTCGAGCTGACCCCCAGCTGACCCCGAGCTGATCCCGAGCTGGCCCCGAGCTGGCACTGCGGGCGGACTCGGGCCGGTGGTCCTGTACGGAGGGGCACGCCCGGTGAGAGTGTGTGCCCATGACGGATCCGGCCGTGGCGCTGGCGGCCCGCATCGAGCGGTTCGAGCGGGCCGCGGATCCCGAGCTGATCTGGGACCCCGCGGCCCTCTCAGAGGCCGAGCAGGCGATGCGGGCCTGCGCCGGGGACCGGTCCGACGCCACCACCTGGCGGCTGATCGGGATGCTGCACCTGGCCCGCTACCGGCTCGACCAGCGGACCACGCGGGACGCCGCGGTGGCGGGCGCCTTCTTCGCCGCCGTGGCCGTGGCGGACCCGGGCCGGCTGCCGGAGAAGCTGCGCGGCTCCAGGGTGCCGCCGGGCGAGTCGGCCGAGACCTGGGCCGGGCTGATCGAAGAGGTGTTCCGGCACGTGGACCCGGCCGCGTACCGGCATGTGGGGCTGCTGATCCAGGCGCTGGTCCGCCGCGCCATGGCGCACCCGACGCCGGAGGCGGCGGACCGGCTCGGGCAGTTCCTGCTGCAGGAGTCGATGCGCTCGCCCGACCCCTCCTGGGCGCCCGGCGCGCTGGGGCTGTTGGGCTCGGGTCTGGTGCGCCTGTACGGGCTGACCGGGGATCGGGACGTCATCGACGACGCGGTGCACGTGCTGCTGCGGGCGGCGCTGGGCGGGGACGGGGAGGCCGCCCCCGCCGGGGAGCTGGCCGCGGCGCTGGGGCTGGCGGCGGCCGACGACGAGGAGCTGGTCAGGGCGTACCTGGCGGCGGTCGAGACGCCGGCCGGCCGGGACCGGTCGCGGGCGCTGCAGGCGCTGGTCGACCTCACCGGGGCGCGGGCGGCCGCCTCCTGTGCGGACGCCGACCTGCTGGCGTTCATCAGGGTGGGGCAGTGCGCGCTGGACTTCTGGCACGAGCAGTGGGCGCATCCGGGGGTGCTGGCGCCGTACGCGGCGGGGCTGATCGAGTGGTACGTCGTCACGGGGAACGAGCGCTCGCTCGAAGCCGGCGTGGAGATGCTGGAGGCCCTGCACGTCACACCCGACGAGACGGCCCCGGGGCTCGGGACCGATCCCGTCGTACGGCTCCGGCTGCTGGGCGAGCGCCGCCGGCGCCGCTACGGCGTCACCGGCGACCCGGCCGACCTCGACGCGGCCGTGGACGTCATGCGCGACGCCGTCCGGCTCGCCCCCTCCGGTCATCCCGACCGGGCCGGGCTCCTGGCCGACCTGGCGAACGCGCTGCTGCGACGCGCCGTCGTGACGGGCGACGACCCGGCGGAGCCCGTCGCGCTCGCCCGCGCCGCCCTGACCGTCCTCGCCGACCACGACCCGGCCAGACCCGCCACCCTCCTGCTTCTCGCCCGGGCCCTCGCCCAAGCCCTCCCCACCACCCCCGTGGTGGCGAGTGAGGCCCCCGGCGCTCCTCCGCCTCTCACCGCCGCCGCGGCCGGTCACGCGGGCGTCGCCGTCGCCGACGAAGCCGTCGCCGTGCTGCGGGAGGCTCTTTCCGCCGGTGAGCGGCCGGACTTCCAGGTGTCGGCGTACGGGCTCGTCTCCGAGGTCCTGTGCTGGCGTGCCGTGCGGGTGGCGGGCGAGCGGCGGGCCGAGGACCTGCGCGAGGCGGTGCTCGCCGCGCGCCAGGGAGCGGAGCTGGCGCTGAAGGCCTCCCACGACCAGGTGCCCGCCCAGCGGGCGCTGTGCCGGGCCCTGCTGGCCCGCCACGCGGCGCAGGGCGACCCCCGCGACCTGACCGAGGCGCTGACCCTGGCCGGGGACGGCGACCCCGGCCTCCTCGCGGAGCTGAGCGCGACCCTCGACACCGTCCTGGACCCGGGTCGCACCCCCGGCCCGGGTGGCGGGCCGGGGGTGGATGAGCAGCTCGCGCTGGTCGCGACCGAGCTGGCGCTGCAGACACCGGACGAGGACGTGGCGCTCAAGCTGCTGCGTGTGGCGGAGCAGCAAGGGGCCGAGGCGCCGGGCGAGCGGGGTGAGTTCCTGCTCGGGGCGGCCGGGCGGCTGGCCGAGGCGGGCCGCGGGCGGATCGCGGGCGACGTGCTGGAACGGGCGGTACGGGCGTTCGAGGCGGCCGGGTCGCGGTCGCGGGCGGCGTACGCGCTGGCCCGCCTGGGCGGCGACCACGAGGACCAGGGGCGGCCGGAGCAGGCGCTGGCCGCGTACGCGCGCTCGGCGGCCGTCCACCACGACCTGGGCGACCCACGCTCGGAGGCGGCCCAGCTCGCCGCCATGGGCCTGGTACACCTGCGAACCGGCGACCCCGCCCGAGCCGTCGAGCACCACCTGCGCGCCATCGCCCTGTGCGAGGCGGCCGGGCTGGCCGCGGACGAGGCCGCCCACCAGGCACACACGGCCGAGGCGTACCTCGCGGCCGGCGACCCCGCCGCCGCCGTCACCTGCGCGGCCCGGGCCCGGGACCCGCACCTGGAGCTCGGACAGGCCCGGGCTGCCTCCCTGGCGCTCGTCCACGCCGCCACGGCGGCCGTCGACCAGGACGACCTCACCGCGGCCGGGGAACGCATCGCCGCCTGCGCCATCGAGCTGGAGGCCGCCGGCGCCTGGGAGGACGCCTGCCGTGCGCTCGACGCGCACGCCGTCCTCCTCGCCCGGCGCGGCCACCCGGGCCAGGCCGCCGCCTGCGAGACCCGGCTGGTGGAGATCGTGCGGCGCCGCGGGCGCCGGCGCGAGCCGGCCGACGAGTGGTACCGCATCGCGCAGCGCCGCCGCGGCCACGGCGACACCGGCGGGGCCCGGATCGCCTTCGAGCTGGCCAGGCGCGAGTACGAGGCCCTCGGCCACCGCGACGGCGCCGCGTCCGTGGGGTACAACCTGGGCGCCCTCGCGTACGCGGAGGGGGATCCGGAGTGGGCGCTGGAGGAGCTGGGGGCGGCGGGGGAGACGTTCGCCGGGCTGCGGGCGCGGGCGAAGGAGGCGATGGCGCTGACCATGCGCGCCGCCTGCCTGACCGCCCTGGGCCGCGTCGACGACGCCCTGACCGACCTGGACCGGGCCCTGGAGCTGGCCGCCGGGCAGGGCGACCTGGAGGCGCTGCTGATCGCCACGCTCGGGCGCGCCGCGGTGGACGTGGAGCTGGGGGAGCTCCAGGAGGCGGAGGAACGGCTGTACTCGGCGCTCGGCCTGGCCGCCGGGGACGCGCTCAAGGAAGCCGTCGTACGCGACCGGCTGGCGGCGCTCGCGGGCCGTACCAGGGATTTGGGGGCGCGGGCGGAGGCGCTGGAGGCGGCCCTCGCGGGCTTCCGCGACGCGGGCCAGGACCGGCTGGCCGCCCTCGCCTCGATCAAGCTCGGCTTCACCCTGGAGGCACGCGGGGAGTTCCGCCGGGCCCGGGCCGCGCTGGAGGAGGGCCTCGCGGGTCTGGAGAAGGCGCCGGACCTCGGGACGGCCGGAGCGCCGTTCGAGGTGGTGGCGGCCATGGCCGGGGACCCGGACGGTACGGTCCTGGCTCGGGTGGCCGCCATCCAGCTCACGCTCGGCGACCCCACCCGAGGCCGCGCCACCCTCACCCAGGCCCTGGCGTCCCTGCGGGCCGGCGGACGGCGGAGGGACGAGGTGGAGCGGCTGGAGCGCCGGCTGCGCATGGAGGAGGCGCAGGCGGCGGGCGACCTGGAGACGGCCCGCGCCCTCGCCGAACAGGCCCTCGACCGGCCGGTGCCCGGGGAGCCGGACGACCGGTCCTACCTGCTGGCCAGGCTCTCGACGTACTGCCGCCGTCTGGGCGACCTGGCCGCAGCCTACGAGTACGCCGCCCGCGGGCACGAGTTACGCGACAGGCGCGTGATCGAGCACCTGCGCAACCTGGGCGCCGCCGCCGTCGGACTCGGCCGGGCGGAGACGGCGGTCAGGCATCTGACCAGGGCCGTCGAGCTGGCCCGCGACTCGGACTCCGCGCTCCCCGCCCAGCTCGTCCAGTCCCTCGGCCTGCTCGCCGCCGCCCTCACCGACGTGGCCCGCTGGCCAGAGGCCGCCCAGGCGTACGAGGAGGGGCTCGCCCTGGTCGAGGCCCCCGTCTGGCGGGCGCTGCGAGCCCCTTTGCTGGCCGGTCGCGCCGCCCTCCACCTCAAGCTGGGGGAGCTGGACGCGGCCGGATCCCGCTACCGGGAGGCCATCGCGATCGGCGAGGAGCTGGGCCGCCGCGAGGACCTCGCCGCCGCCTACGCCGACCTGGGGCTGGTCCACGAGCTGCGCGGCGAGCCCGCCGAGGCCAGGCGGTTCGTGGAGCGGGCCCTCGACCTGGAACGCTCGCACGGCCGGGGCCGCGGCACGGTGCCGGCCCTGATCGCGCTCGCCGGCCTGGAGCGATCGGCCCTGGCGACGCCCGCCCAGGCCCGGCTGGAGGAGGCGCTCGCCCTGGCGCGGGAGCTCGGCTTCCGGGCGGGGGAGGCCGTGGCGCTGAGCCGCCTCGGCGCCCTCGACCTCGCCACCGCCTCCTACGCCCGCGCCCGGCGGCGGCTGACGGCGGCCATCGACCTGCTCGCCGGCCTCGGGCACGACCTGGAGCTCGCCACCGCCTGCCACCACCGGTCGATCGTCGCGGAGGAACTGGGCGACCTGCCCGGCGCGCTCGCCGACGCCGAGCGCGCCTGCGCCCTGGGCCAGGAGTCCGCCCGCGACCGGGCGGTCAGGCTCGCCGTACGCCTGGGCCTGGGGATGACCGCCTGGACGCACGCCGAACACGCCAAGCTCGACGCCTTGACCGCCCAGCTCGGCCACCGGCCCGATCCCGCGCCGCACGGCGTGCCCGCCGACCTCCTGGAGGCCGAGCAGCGCGGCCTCGACGCCGTACGGACCCTCAGGTCGGCCGCCCGCAACACCCGCGACCCGGAGCGGGCCGCCCGGCTCCTCCAGCGCGCCCGCACCGCCCGGGCCGAGCTGGAGGAGCTGTGGCGGCGCATGGAACCCCCGGCCCCCGACCACGTCGCCACGCGCCTGGCCACCCCGCCCACCAGGGCACAGCTCGACGCCCTCGTCGGCGTCCCCGAGACCGGCGGAGGGGCGGTCGCGCTGCTGGGGTTCCACGTCTGCGCCGGTGAGGGGGAACTCGGCGGCGGCGGCACTCCCGGCGGTGGCGAGGCGGAGGACGGCACTTCCGGTGGTGGCGAGGGGAGCGTGGTCGTGCTCGCGCACCGTACCGGCTGGCCCGAGCCGCGCGCCTTCCTCACCACCGTGGACCGCGCCCTCCTGACCGACTTCCTCGGCACCGCCGACGGCCGCCGGCCGGACCTGCTGGACATCGAGGCCCGCCGCCGCCGCGCCGACCTCTGGCGCCGCCTGGCCGACCGCCTGCTCTCGCCGGCCCTCCAAGCCCTCGGCGACGACGTCAGCCTGCTCCACCTGTTCCCGCACGCCGAGCTCCACCGCGTCCCGCTCCACGCCCTCTCCCCGGGCGGACGCCCGCTGCTCGAACGCTGCCCCGTGGCCTACGCCCCCTCCGCCGCCGTCCTGGCCCGCCTGACGCGCAGGCCCGCGGCCCGGGGACGCGGCTCCCTGGTGCTCGGCCACACCCCGGACGCCGCCGCGCGACCCGTCGTGGCGGCCGAGGCCGGCGACGTCGCCACCCTGCTCGGCACCCCGCCGCGCACGGGGGAGGACGCCACGTCGGCCCTGCTGCCCGGCTCGTGGGACGTGGTCCATCTGGCCTGCCCCGGCGTGTTCGACGACGCCGACCCGCTCGGCTCGGGGATCCGCCTCTCCGACGGCCTGCTCACCGCTCGCCGGCTCATGGGCATGAGCGTGGACGCCGGCCTCGTGCTGGTGACCGCGCACGAGCCCGGCACGCCGGAGAACGGCCCGCGGGACGGGAGCGGGGTGGCCGCCCTGGGGCACGCCCTGCTGCGCGCGGGCGCCAGATCAGCCGTGCTCGCCCTCTGGCCCGTCTCTCCCGAGATCACCCGCGCCCTCATGCGCGACCTCCACGCCAGGCTCCGCGCCGGCGACGGAGGCGGCAAGGCCCTGCTCGCGCCGCCGTGCTCGGGCTGCGCGAGCTCTACGGCTCCGCCGAGCCCGAACTCTGGGCGTCGTACGTGCTCGTGGGCCTGCCGGACGGCTCGCCCGTCCACTTCGAGCCGGGCAGCAGCGTGACCAGCACCAGATAGCCGAAGAAGCCCACGGCCAGCCCCACCGCGTAGCCCCCGAACACCTCGGGCAGCTCCAGCGTCGCCGCCACCAGGCCCCCTCCGACCGTGGCCAGCACCGCCGCCAGGTCGGCCAGCCCCGCGCTGGTCTGCCTGCGGCGCATCGTCCCGTAGGAGATCCAGCCGATCACCAGCCCGAAGCAGATCGCGCCGAGCACCGCCATACGAGGGCCTCCAACTTCGCCGGGAGAGATCGCCGTTCACGATCGCACGTGCGGGGCCGAACTGGCTAGAGGAAGGAGCGGCATGCCCGGTCAGAGGTAGGACTTGGTCGCGCTCACCAGCTCGGCCGCGGCGTCGCGCGTGTCGACGTAGAGGGCGGACTCGGGGGTGCGCTCGCGCACGTCCTGGTCGCGGATGGCGAACACGGCCGGGGCCACGCCCACGTCGCCGTAGTGCTCGGCGACGGCCTTCCCGATCGCCTGCCGCACGTCGCCGACCACCTCGCGCGAGGTGTGGCCGGTCCCGGAGGCGGCGAGGTAGCCCAGCATCCCGGCGAAGCGCAGCTCGCCCTCGCCCGCCGGGCGCGGGTCGGGCTGGTCGAGCCAGAACACCTTGCCCGCCAGGAACGCCTCGTAGCCTGCGCCCTCGCGACCCAGCACGCGGGCCGTCTCGGCGAGCAACTCCCCGAACTCGGCCAGCTCCGCCGAAGGCGGCAGGTCCGTGGTGACGAACAAGGGCACGATCAGCGAGTCGAGCATGTGACTATCCCTCCGTGAGGTGCCTCATCGTAGGATGCCGCACCGACAATCCCCGCGCCCGCCACGCGTGCCGACCGGTAAGGTCACCGGCATGGCGGCGGCTCTCCTGATCACCGGCACCGTCGGCGCCGGCAAGACCTCCGTGGCCGAAGCGGCGGGAGACCTGCTGGCCGCCGCGGCCGTGCCCCACGCGGTCATCGACCTCGACTGGCTCCGCCGGGCCTGGCCCGCGCCCCCGGACGACCCGTTCAACGGCGGCCTCACCATGCGCGACCTGCGCGCCGTGGCCGCCAACTTCACGGCGGCGGGCGCCGAGCGGCTGGTGCCGGCCGGGGTCGTCGAGAGCCGGGCGGAGCGGCGGGCTCATGAGGAGGTGCTCGGCGTCCCTCTCGCGGTCTGCCGCGTCCACGTCGAACTTCGAGAAGTGCACCGGCGGCTGCGGGTCCGCCACTCGCTCGACCCCCAGGGGCTTGACCGGCACCTCAAAAGGGCGGGGGAATTGGCGTCCATCCTGGACGAGGCGCGGGTGGCGGACTTCGCCGTGGACGGCACCGAGGGCCTCCCCGCGCAGGTGGCCGCCAGAGTCGTCGAAGCCTGGCAGGCGGGCTAACGCTGCGTCCACTCGTCCTCGAGCGCCGAGTGCACGATCGAGTCACGCCACCCGTGCGGCGTGTGCACGTGGTGCCGGATGCGGCCCTCCTCGACCATCCCGGCGGTCAGCATCGCGAGCTGGGCGGGCAGGTTGGCGGGGGAGCGGGCGCCCCAGATGCGGTGCAGCCCGAGCTGCTTGAACCCGAACGCCAGCAGCAGGCGTACGAGGTCCGTGCCGATGCCCCGGCCCCACTGATCATGGCGTAGCCCGAACCCGATCTCCGCGCTGTGCGGATGGTCGGTCTCGATCTGCAGGCGGGCCACCCCGATGACGTCATGGCGGTCGGCGTCGACCACGGCCAGCACGTAGAGGTGGCGCGGCTCGGCGGCGGCGGCCTCCAAGGCGCGGTCGACGAGCACGGCCACCTCCTGCGGGCTGCGCGGGGCGAACGGCAGGTGCTGGGTGGTGGCGGGGTCGCCGTAGACGGCGTGCAGGGCGGGCACGTCGGCCTCCGTCACCTCACGGAGGCCGAGCCGCTCACCCTTGCAGACCACTCGGCGCATGCGCCGAAGGTAACGCGAGTCCCGCGATCTCTACAAGCCCTTGTCAAGTCGCGAGTTGACTCCCGTAAGCGCGCGCGACAAGTTCGGCGACAGCGCTGTGGGCGCCGAGCGGCTCGGCGTGGCCGGCGTTGATCGACACCGCGGCCTGGCCCACGATGCCCTGCGGGGCCTCGTGGCCGATCATGCAGGGCGCGATGGCCAGGCGCTCCGCGCCCGCGCCCCGCAGCCGCTGGGCGGCCATGCCGACGCCGGGCTCGCTGTCCAGCGAGGCGGCCACGACCGGCAGCGTGAGCCTGGACGCCAGGAGCACCGCGGTGGCCTGCACGGCGTGCACCGCCCGCTCGCCGCCCACCGTGGCGAGGATGACGGCGTCCACGGGGCTGGAGACGTTCAGCAGGCGTACGCGGTCGGCCCGGGCCAGGCCGCGCTCGGCCAGCCGGATGTGCAGGGCCTCGGCCAGCAGCGGGTGCGGCCCGAGCGCCTCGGTCACGACGGCCCCCGAGCCGCTGGCGGCGACGGCCTTGCCGATCTCCGCCATGATGGCGGGATCTTCCCAGGTGAGCAGCGGGACGACGACGGCGTCCCGGCCGGCGGGCAGGGAGTCCGCCAGGTCGGTGATGCTGGTCAGCCGCACCTCGATCTGCGGGTTGTCCACGCGTACCACGGCCGCGATCTCCTCGGCCACGCCATCGGTGCCGCCGGGGGTGGCGAGCACGAGCATGGGGGCGTCCGGCGGCAAGGACGTGGGCACGGGACGGCGGTGTCGGCCGCCACCCGGCCGGGGGGAACGTTCTCGTACAGGCAGGCTCACAGGCGCGCAGTTTATGCCTATTCGGGGGCGGTTGTTCTGTGAATCGATGGCGATTGCGTCACAACGCCCGGCGTGTGACCGAGATTACATCGTGATCCCTGAGAACGTTGACTTATCTACACAAAACGGAAACCCTGGAGCAACTAGAAACGCGTTCTAGAGCGACAGCCACAGGACCGTCCCCGGAGGATGGGAATGAAGCCGTTCTATGTCCGCGAACTGAGCGTCTACCCGGTCGGCCGCCGGCGGATCCTGCTGCTGGCGGTGGCCGTGCTCGCCAGCCTGGTGGCCAACTTCGAGACCACGCTCGCCACGATCCTGCCGCTCCTCATGTCGGACCTCGACATGTCCCTCACCGTCTACGGGCAGCTCGCTGCGTTGTCGGTGCTGGTGGGCGGGCTCTCGGCGGGGTTCGGCGGCATCCTGTCCGACCGGTGGGGGCGGGTCACGATCCTCGTGCCGACCCTGACGATCACGGCCGCCTGCAACTTCCTGCTGGCCACCGTGGACAGCGTGGCGGGGCTGTTCTGGGTGCGCTGCCTGATGCTGTTCATCGAGGGCGCGGGCATCACGATCACCGCGTCGCTGGTGCGGGACTTCTCGCCGCGGCTGGGGCGGGCGCAGGCGTTCGCGTTCTGGACGTGGGGGCCGGTCGGGGCGTCGTTCCTGGCCTCGTTCATCGCGGGGTTCACGCTGCCGCTGTTCGGCAACGCGTGGCAGTCGCAGGCGATCATCATGGGCGTCGTGTCGCTGGTGATGTGCGCGGTCATCATCTGGAAGATCGCCGAGCCGTCGGCGGCGCTGCGGGCGCAGGTGATGGAGGCCGAGCAGGAGCTGGTGGTGGAGGAGGACGTCCGCCACGGCCGCGTACGCGAGCTGTTCAGGCACCCGCACCTGTGGGCCCACGTCCTCGGCAACACCGGCTGGCAGGTGCTCTACTGGACGTTCGCGATCTTCGGGCAGACCATCCTGGCCTCGGCCTTCGGCATGGACCCGGCCGCGGCCAACCGCGTGGTGGCGCTGGGCATCGTGCTCAACGCCCTGGCCGTGGTGGTCGTCGGGCGGCTGTCGGACCGGCTGCGGCTGCGCAAGCCGTTCACCGCCGCGGGCACCGTGCTCACCGCGGCGGCGCTGGCGTACTTCATCGCGCTGATCGGGCCGGGCGTGGCCACCGGGCACGTCACCGCCGTGTACGCGCTGCTCTTCCTGTTCATGGGCATCGCGTACGTCCCGTGGATGGCCAACTTCTCCGAGGACGCCGAGGACGTCGAATCCCGGCTGCAGGGCTCCGCGCTGGGCATCTGGGGCATGGTCGTCCGGGTCATGATCGTGGTCCTGCTGGTCGTCTCCCCGATGGTGGTGGAGTCGGGGGGCTGGCAGCTCTGGCTGGGCGTGGCGCTCGGCGGCCAGATCGTGTTCCTGGTCTCGATGGTGGCCTTCCGGGGCCGGTGGCGGCCCGCCAGGCCGGTGGCGCCGCCGAAGGTGCCGGTGTAGGTGTAGGCGCAGGTGAGCCCCCGCGCGGGCGGCGTTGGCAGCCGCCGCCCGCGACTTCCGCGGCGTTCCCTGCGGAGATCAGTCGAAGGGTCCCACCTGCGGGGCCCTCCGGGTGGGTCCGGGCGTGGTGTCGGCCAGGTCGAGGTCGCGGGTCTCGGGGGCGATGGCCAGGCCCACGGCGGTGACGGCCAGGGCGATGACCACGTAGACGGAGACCGCGACCGTCGACCGGTACGACTCGAAGAGCTGGATCGCGATGATCGGGGCGAGCGCCCCGCCGACGATCCCGGCGACCTGGTAGCCCATGGAGGCGCCGCTGTAGCGCAGCCGCGTGCTGAACAACTCGGCGATGAAGGCCGCCTGCGGGCCGTACATCGCGGCGTGGGTGACCAGCGCCACGACGGCGGCCAGCGCGATCAGCGGGAACGACTTGGTGTCGAGCAGCGGGAAGAACACGAACACCCACACCGCCGCGCCGACCACGCCCGCGAAGTAGACCGGGCGGCGGCCGTACCGGTCGGACATGGCGCCGGCCAGCGGGATCAGCACGAGTTGCAGCGCCGAGCCGATGAGCACGGCGTTCAGCGCGTACGAGCGGGGCAGGTCCAGCACGCCGGTGATGTAGACGATGATGTAGGCGGTGAAGGTGTAGAACGCCACGTCCACCCCGATCCGCGCGGTGAAGGCCGACAGCAGCGCGCGCGGGTGCGTGCGCAGCACCTCGACCAGCGGCATCCTCGCCTTGGCGCCCTTCTGCTCGACCTCGGCGAACAGCGGCGACTCGGTGATCCTCAGCCGGACCCACAGGCCCACGAACACCAGCGCGCCCGACAGCAGGAACGGCACCCGCCAGCCCCATGACAGGAAGGCGGCGTCGGTCAGCGTGAAGGACAGGATGGTCAGCAGGCCGGTGGCCAGCACGTAGCCGGCGGGCACGCCGACCTGCGGCCAGCTCGCGTTGAAGCCGCGGCGCCGGCCGTCGCCGTGCTCCAGCGACATGATCACCGCGCCGCCCCACTCGCCGCCGAGCCCCAGGCCCTGCACGAACCGCAGCAGCGCCAGCAGGGCCGGGGCCAGCACGCCCACGCTGGCGTAGCCGGGCAGCACGCCGATGAGGAACGTCGCGACGCCCATCACCAGGAGCGTCACCACCAGCACGGTCTTGCGGCCCACGCGGTCGCCGAAGTGGCCGAACACGATGCCGCCGAGCGGCCTGGCCACGAACGCCACGGCATTGGTGGTCAGCGAGGCCAGCGTCGCGCTGACCGGGTCGAGGGAGGGGAAGAACAGCTTGGGGAAGACCAGGGTCGCCGCGGTGGTGTAGAGGAAGAAGTCGTACCACTCCAGCGACGTGCCGATCAGGCTGGCGAGGATCACCCGCCGGGTCTGTTGCGCGGAGCCTGACATCCGATCGCTCCTTGTAGTCGAGGGGGGATAATTATCAACGTAAGGATCGTTGAACAATTCGACAAGAGGTTTGCTCCATGATTCCCTGTTAAATGTGGATGACGCGGTTGCTGATCTCTCCCAGGACCGGCCCCGACTGGGACGCAGCAGCACGGCCGAGCGGGTGGCCGACATCCTGCGCGACCGCATCAGCGAGGGCTTCTTCCAGCCCGGTCAGCGGTTGTCGGAGGAGTCCATCTCGGAGGCGCTCGGCGTGTCGCGCAACACCCTGCGCGAGGCGTTCCGGCTCCTGAGCCACGAGCGGCTGCTCGACCACCGGCTCAACCGGGGCGTGTTCGTCCGCCTCCCGTCCGCCGCGGACGTGATCGACCTCTACCGCGTGCGCCGCGTGCTCGAAGGGGCGGCCGTGCGGCGCACCCCGCCCGAGCAGGCGCTGGCCCTGATCAAGGAGACGGTGCTCGACGCCGAGCGGGCCGCCGCCCAGGACGACTGGCAGGGCGTCGGCACCGCCAACATCCGCTTCCACCAGGCCCTGGTCTCCATGAACGAGAGCCCCAGGATCGACGAGACCATGCGCCAGCTCCTGGCCGAGCTGCGGCTCGTCTTCCACGTGATGGAGAACCCGCGGGCCCTCCACGAGCCGTTCGTCGACCGCAACCGCATCCTGCTCGGGCTGATCGAGTCGGGGCCGCCCGAGAAGGCCGCCGCCTATCTGGACGACTATCTCGACCACGCCGAGCGGCTGCTCGTCCACGCCTACGGGCCGAACCGCTAACGTTTGCGCATGGACCGGACCTTCACCCTGGACGAGGCCCGCGCGCTGCTCCCCGCCGTCATGGAACAGGCGGCCGAGGTGATCGCGGCCCGCGCCGACCTTGCCGAGATCGACTTCGAGCGGCGCTCCGGGGGCCGGTCCGAGCTCGGCGGCCTGCCCGAGCTCAAGGGGCTGCAGGCCCGCATCGAGGAGATCCTGAGCGGGTGGAGCGAGCTGGGGATCGAGGTCAAGGGCATCGCGCCGGTGCTCGTCGACTTCCCCTCGGTGCTCGACGGGGTGTCGGTCCGGCTGTGCTGGATCGAGGGGGAGCGGGAGCTCGCCTGGTATCACCGTACGGAGCTGGGCTTCGCCGGTCGCCGGCCCCTGTAGTTCCCGGTACGCCCTCGACGTGGCGGGCGGCAGGGAGTCCATGGACCGGCTCGCCGCGCTCGTGGCCGATCTGTGACCAACCGGCCACGAGGGGTGCGTGTCTAAGGGGGTGAGTGAAAGGACACGACCATGAGCCACTCCTCAGCGGCCGCCGCGCTCCTCGCGCCCGCGGTCGCCGGCGCGCTGGGACTCGCCCCCGCCGCCGCACACGCCCAGAACGCCCCACCGGCGGCCCGCGCCGCCTGGATCAAGGCGTGCTACGACAGGAAGCACCAGGAGTCCCTGCCCTGCGGCCACTGGCGGCTGCGGCTGCGCGACGGCCGCGATGCCGTCGTCCGCGGCGCGGCCGGGCGCGGGATCGACGGGAAGGGACGGGCCGGCGCCTTCACTGGGGTGTTCGCGATCAGCGCGGACGGCCGCGTGATGGCCTACGAGCGGGCCGGTGACCACCGCCTGGTCGTCCGGCGCACCGCCGGCGGGCCGGTCACGGAGCTGCCGCGGGCGGCCAGGCCCAAGGGCGTCGGCAGCGACGAGATCGACCTCTCGCTGTCCCCGTCGGGCGACCGCGTGCTGATCGACTACTTCGACGCGCCCGACCGCCTGCCCACCAAGGTCATCACCGTCGCCACGGGGGCGATCACGGCGCTGTCCCCCAAACACGGGGCGCTCGGCTTCAGCGCCGACGGCGACGAGGTGCTGACCACGCGCACGGTGAGCGACAACACCACCGCCATGTACGCCCACCGGCTCGGCGGCGGCGTCATCAGGCGGACACCGCCCACGCTCGTCATGAACGCCGCCACCCACGCGCTGGCCGCCGACGGCACCACCGTGGCGCTGTTCACGACGAGCGAGCAGAAGCCGCCCCGGGTGCGCACGTACGACCTGGCGACCGGGCGGCTCTCGGCGGGCGCGGAGCTGCCGCTCAAGCCGGACGCGACGCCGTACCTGGCCTGGTGGGACGCCGGGGGGCGGCTCACGGCCACGGTCAGGACCGGCGAGGAGGGGAAGGCGGCGGTGGTACGGGTGCTCACCGTCGACCCCGCGACCGGCACGGCCACGCAGGCCGACAAGTACACGATCGGCTCCAAGGGCAGCACATTCGTTCTGGCGGGGGAGTGAACGGCATGCGCGCGAAGATCCTCGTGGTCATGGCCACGGCACTGGCGCTCTCGTGGCCGGCCACCGCCCACGCGGAGCCGCACGGCTCCCACTCCGGCTCCCACACCGGCTCCCACTCTGGCTTCCACTCCGGCGACACGATCCGCTACGCCTCCATCAAGAGCTGCCCGGTCAAGGGCGGCGGCACCAGGGCGTGCGGCGACTGGCGGCTCGTCATGCACAGCGGCGAGCGGACGACCCTGCCCGACGCCCAGGGGGTCGCGCGCGAGGCCGACGGCTCCTCCAACGGCTACGTCCCGGCGGCCATCGCGGTCAGCGGGAACGGGCGGCGGGTGGCGTACTTCACCAAGAAGGGCCGCCTGGCCGTGCGGACGCTGGGTGGCGGGGTCAGGCAGTTCGCGCGGGACGCGCTGCCGAAGGCGGCCCAGTACGAGGTGACCCTGCTGCTCTCCGACGACGGCGCCCGGCTGGCGGCGGTCATCGGCGGCGAGCGGCCCGCCGACACCCGCGTCTTCGACACCGCGACCGGTGACCTGCTCGGCACCATCCCGGACGAGGTGTCGGTGCTGGGCTTCAGCGGCGACGGCGACGAGGTGTTCACCAGCGTCCCGGCCGACGAGTCCGTCACCGACCTGGTCGTCCACGGCCTCACCGGGGAGGAGCTGCGCCGGGCCACGCCGCCGCAGGTCATCGAGGCCAACGTGCCGCAGGCGCTGGCGGCCGACGGGCGTACCGTGGCGAGCCTCGTGACCGGGTCCAAGGCGGAGCTGGTGACGTACGACATGGACGGCGACCAGATCACCGGCCGCAAGAAGGTCAGGCTGCCGGCCGGGGACCTGCACATGCTGGACTGGACCGGGGAGACGCAGGTGACGGCCCACCTGGCCGGCCACTCGTCGGGGGCCACCAGGGTGACGATCGTGCAGATCGACACGGTGACGGGGCAGGTCCGGGTCAGGGACCGGTACACCGTGCTGCGCGACTCGTACGTCTTCGCCGCCTGCGGCGGCTGAGGACCGCCGCGCCGGGCGGGCATACGCTGCTGGGGTGGAGGTTCACTCGACCAAGGCGATGGCCGCGCGGGCCGTCGACCTGTGCGTGGCGCTGCTGCACGAGCAGCCGTCGATCGAGTCGGTCTCGCGGGTCCTGCGCGAGCACGGCGAGATCGGCGACCTCGACCTGGGCGCGGACGACGTGGCGGCGATGCGGGCGGCGGCGGCGCGCCTGCGGGAGGTGCTGGGCTCGGCCACCGTCGAGGAGGCGGTGGCCCGGCTCAACCGCCTGCTCTCGGGAGCGGCCCACGCCCCCCGGCTGACCAGCCACGGGGGCACGACGAGCTGGCACGTCCACGTCGACAGCGCGGACGACGCTCCGTGGGGGGAGTGGTTCCTGACCTCGTCGGCGATGGCACTGGCGGTGCTGCTCGCCGACCACCAGCGGGTGCCGGGCGGGCTGTGCGCCTCGGCGAGCTGCGGGCGGCCGTACCTGGACTTCGGCGGCGGCAGCCCGCGCCGCTACTGCAGCACCCGCTGCGCCACCCGCGAACGCGTGGCCGCCCACCGCTCACGCACCTCCTCCGCCATCGGCGACTGACCTCCGAGGAGCGTCGGGGGCCGGCCGCCGGGAGAGCAGGACGGCGAGCGCCAGCGCCTGCAGCGCCGCACCGGCCAGCAGGGCGGCACCGACCGAGTACGCGGCCAGCGGCCCGGCCAGCGCGGCCCCGATCGCGTACGAGGTGATCTTCAGGCTGGCGCCCGTGGTGAACACCTGGCTGCGCAGCCGGGCGGGGGCCTCGCGGTGCCGTACCGCGAAGAGCGCGGTGAGCTGCGGCCCCTCGCCCAATCCGGCGACGGCGGCGGCCACCACCGCCGTCCAGAACGCCGTCGAGACGGCGGCCAGCACCATGCCGGCCCCCAACACCGCCGTCCCGGCCACCAGCACCACATCCCACCGCCGCTCCGGGGGCGTGGTGGCGGGCGCCGCATCCGGCCCGCGCCCGCGCGGCAGGGCGGCGAGACCGCAGGCGGCGGTGACGGCCAGGAGCAGCGTGCCGTGGCCGCTCTCACCGGTCAGCCGGGCGCCGAGCACGGGCGCGGACACGACCAGCATGGCCAGGCCGCAACACGACACCATCGACCCGAGGGTGGCCCGCCGCAACGCACCGTTCCGGACGATGGCCGCGAACCCCGCACCCATCTCGGCCCGGATCCCCCGCCCTCCACCCGGCCGTTCGCCCGGCCCTCCACCCCGTCCACCACCGGGCCCGGGGCCGCGGGCGGGGAGGCGCCAGGCGGCGGGCAGGGCGGCGAGCAGCAGCCCGGCGCACGCCAGCACCGTCGCCGGCCCGCCGCTCGCGGCCGCCAGCACCCCCACCACGGCGGGCCCAGCCAGCCCCGCCGCGTTGTAGCTCATCGAGTCGAGCGCCGTGGCCCTGCCCAGCCGCGCGGGCCCGGCCACCAGGGGCAGCTGGGCCGTCCAGCCACCCGTGAGCGCCGGCCCCAGCAGGCCGCTCACGACCGCAAGCCCGACCAGGACCGCATCCGGCGCCCGCACCTGCCCGCCCGGGACCAGCAGCCCGAGGAGGAGCAGGAGCCCGGCCGCGTACCCGAGCAGGCACGCCGCCAGCAGCCGGCCCGGCCGCCGGGCCCGGTCGAGCAGCACCCCGAGCACCGGCCCCCCGGCGGCGGCCGACACGGTGAGCCCCGCCAGCAGCCACGAGGCCAGCAGCGGCGACCCTGTGACGGCCAGCCCCGTGACCAGGAGCGCGGGTCCGGACATCTCATCACCGGTACGGGCGGCGAGGGCTCCGGTCATGTAACGGGCTAACACATTTAAGACGTTACAGGAAAGTGCCCTGGCGTGTTAGGAGTGCGGGCCATCGGGAAGAAGTACCCGCAGTCACACTCCTGAGCTGGGAAAATGACTCACGCCGGGGAGGGTCGGCCTGCGCGAACTGCGTGCGTGCAGGCCGACCGGCTATCCACCGCGGCCGGGGCCGCCGCCGCTCAGGCCGAGCTGGTGATGACCGCGAACCGGGCGCCGAAGGGGTCGGCGAGGAACGCCATCCGCCCGACCCCCTCCGTCGACATCGGCGGAGCGTGCGTCGTGCCCCCGAGCCGCTGCGCCAGGGCCACCGTGGCATCGCAGTCGGGCACCTCGAAGTACGGCAGCCAGTGCGGGCTGTCGCCGGCCTGGAGCTGGGCGAGGCCGGCCATCGCCGACGACTCGCCGCCCTCGGCGGGGGAGATCACGGGGTACGACGCGTCGCCCATCGGCAGGTCCTCGATCCGCCAGCCGAAGACCGCCTGGTAGAAGGCGCGGATGCCGGCGGGATCGGGGGTGTGGAGCTCGACCCAGCCGAGCGAGCCCGCCTCGGTGACCAGGCCGAGCCCCTTGGTCCGGCCCGGCTGCCAGACGGCGAACGCGGCCCCGGCCGGATCGGCGAACACCGCCATCCCGCCCTGCCCCTCGATGTCGATCGGCGGTGACAGGACCGTGCCGCCCGCCTGCTCGATCGTCTTCGCGATGACGCCCGCGTCGGGCGCCTGGAAGTACGTCAGCCACGCCGGAGCCCCTCGCCCCGGGGTCTCCGTGCTGATCCCGGCGACCGTCCGGCCGCCGACCTGGCAGAACCGGTAGTGCCTGTGCTCGGGCCCCAGCGAGATGGCATCCCAGCCGAACAGCCCGGTGTAGAAGGCGTCCGACGCCTCCGTGTCGGGGCTGCTGACGTCGATCCAGCAAGGGGTGCCCGGAACGTAGTCGGTGGTGAGCATGGCCTGCTCCTTCGCGTGACGAAGCGGTGGGTGGCCTCTTCACCTCTGGCGCGGTTGGAGGGCGATGCCACTCTTGTCCGGCGTCTCACAGCCTGGCACGTCCGGTGGGTGGAAGGCGACCCTTGGCAGCAGTCGAATATGTGTTTGAACGATGGCGTAGACTCGGCACCATGACAGCCGCGTTCCAAGCATCATTGCTCGGCCTCGACGAGGAGCTCGGGCTCGGACCGCTCGCCGGCGCCGTGCGCAGGACGCACCTCGACCACGGCGCCTGGATCGACCTGCGGCCGGGCTGGCTGACGGGTGCCGACACGCTGTTCGAACGGCTGGCGGAGCGGGTGCCGTGGCGGGCCGAGCGGCGGCGCATGTACGACAAGGTCGTGGACGTGCCCCGGCTGCTGAAGTTCTACGACGAGGGCGAGCGGCTGCCCGACCCGGTGCTCGACGACGCCAGGAGGGCCCTCGACGCCCACTACGGGGCGGAGCTGGGCGAGCCGTTCCGTACGGCCGGGCTCTGCTTCTACCGCGACGGCCGCGACAGCGTGGCCTGGCACGGTGACACGATCGGGCGGGGCAGCACCGAGGACACCATGGTCGCGATCATCTCGGTCGGCAGCCCCCGCCCGCTCCTGCTCCGCCCACGCGGCGGCGGCCCCTCGATCCGCCGCGACCTCGGCCACGGCGACCTGATCGTGATGGGCGGAAGCTGCCAGCGCACCTGGGAGCACGCCATCCCGAAGACCGCCCGCCCGGCGGGCCCCCGGATCAGCATCCAGTTCCGCCCCCACGACGTCCGCTAACCCTCGCCCACCGACCGGATCCGCCCCGCCGACCGGATCCGCCCCACCGACCGGGTCGGCCCACCGGCCGGGTCCGCCCCACCGACCGGGTGCGGCCCGCTTATCGGGTCCGCCCCACCGACCGGGTGCGGCCCGCTTATCGGGTCCGCCCCACCGATTGGGTCCGGCGCGCCGATCGAGTGCGGCCCGCTGATTCGTTGCGGCACGCCCGCAGGGGCGTAGCCGCGTAGGGCGGGTTGGCTCGCCGTCCGGCTTCCGGTGCTGATCGGACGGGCGCGTCCGACCCGGTGCGGCGCGCCCGTCCGGGCCGACCCGCCTATTGGAGTCCGCTCTGCCGATCCGCGTGGATGTGCCGATCGCGTCCGGCGCGCCGACCGGGGCGTGGCCCGCGTCTTATTCGGTTCGGGTTGGTGTGCTGGTCGGGTGGGGGCGGGGGTGAGGTCGGGCGGTTGCCGGAGTACGAGCCCGCCCGGTGCGGCTTCGAGCGGGTTACCGCAGTACGAGCCGCCCGACGCGGCCCTGTTCGCCGGCGGCCCAGCACGAGCGGTCGTGTGCGCACGACACCGTGTCGAACGATCCGCCGTCGAACGTCTCCCAGCTCCGCCCGCCCGAATACGTGACGTCACTGCCGGTCGGCCCCACCGCGACGGCGGCGAAGGGCAGGTGCGGCAGCCAGGTCACGCCCGACCGGTACGCGGGCGGCGGCGCGGCGGCCGGTTGCCAGGTGGTGCCGCCGTCCCTGCTGACCGCCCCCGCGCTGGGCGACTGCTGCTCCGGCCGGTAGTCGCCGCCGACCGCGATGCCCCGGTGCCGGTCGCGGAAGGCCAGGCCGAAGACGCCGCGCGCCGGGTCCCCGGCCGGGATGGGCGTGTCGGCCACCGTCCACGTACGTCCCCGGTCGCCCGAGTGGAACACCCGCGACCGTTCCGCCCCGCCGGTGGCCAGCCAGACGTCCCGCCCGCCGGCCGTGACGAGGCACTGCCCGCTCGCCGCGAACCCGGCCTCGCCCGGCAGCGCCGGCGGCATCCCGTCCGGGGGCAGCACCCGCCAGCTCCGCCCGCCGTCCTCCGTGGCCAGGATCCGGAACCTGCCGTCCACGGGGTCGCTCATGGCCAGCCCGTGCCGCCGGTCGAAGAAGGCCATGCAGTCGTAGAACGCCCGGGGCTCGTCGTTCCTGAACGTCTCCGCCCACGTACGCCCCCCGTCCTCCGTCCGGTGGACGCGCGAGTCCGTGCCCTGGCCGATGGACAGCGCCACGGCCCGGTCGGAGTCGAACGCCTCGATGTCGCGGAACTGGAGCGCGGCCGTGTCGGGCGGGGAGACGTTCTGCCAGCTCCGCCCGCCGTCCACGGTCCTCAGCACGGTGCCGCCCGAGCCCGAGGCCCACACCACGTTCCGGCTGACGGGCGACAGGCCGCGCAGGCGCGCCGTCACCCCGGTCTCCTTGAGCTCCCAGCTCAGCTTGGGCATGCCCGCTTGGGCGGGCAGGGGGGCGGCGAGCACGAGGGCGGCTGACAGCGCGCCCAACGCGATGCGAAGCTTCATGTCGGGCAAACTAGCCCAAAGGATCAACACCGTCCATGGCGTCGAGGAACTCGGGTCAGCCGTCGTCGGCGACGGCGCGGTGGGCACTCCATCGCAGCCACAGCGCGGGCAGCTCCTTCTCCAGGAACCTGTAGAGCTCGTGCGCGTTCTCCAGCCGTTCCCGGCGCTCGGCCGGCCCGTCGGCGAGCACCCGCAGCCCCGCCTCGGTGAACTCCCGGAACGCGGACGTCTTCGCGTAGCGGGCGGCGAGCATCCGGCTCCACCCGTCGGGGGCCATGCGGAAGAGCTCCTGCCGCTCGCCCCGCCGCCGGACCCCCTCGATCAGGCCGCTCGGCGCCAGGAGCCGGGTCGCGCTGCTGATCGAGCTCCGGCTGACCCGCAGCACGTCGGCGAGCTCGGCGGCGCTCTGCTCCGGCGGGTCGCTGATGAGCAGCCAGCCGACCACCCGCCCGGCGATCAACGGCATGCCGTCCCGTGCGAAGAAGACCGCGACGTCGTCGACGAACTCGAGCTCGGCGTCCGTTGGGATGATCATGTTCGGATATTACGGTCATTGCAGTAATGGCTGCTATGGCCTGAATCGGTGGGCGGGTCAGGCGGCCTGGCGGGAGGCTCCCCAGGACAGCAGTTCCTCGGCCGTGCTGAAGCGGCGGCTGGAGACGGACTCGTCGAGCAGCACGCCGACCAGCACCCGGCCGTCGGACTCCCCGGCGAACGCCAGGCAGTAGCCCGCCGCCCGGGTGAAGCCGGTCTTCAGCCCGATCGCGCCGGGCGTGCCGAGCAGCCGGTTGGTGTTGCGCCACTCGTACGAACGGTGCCCGTCGCCGGCGTCGAGGTCGTGCCGGCGGGTCCCGGCCACCTGCTTGATCAGCGGCATCCGCAGCGCCTTGGCGGCCAGGAGGACCTGGTCCCTGGCCGTGGAGTAGCCGTCACTGCCGGGCATGGGCAGGCCGTCGGCGTTGACGTACTCGGTGTCGTTCATGCCCAGCTCGCGGGCC
This sequence comes from Nonomuraea sp. KM90, assembly GCF_052246675.1. NCBI lineage: Bacteria > Bacillati > Actinomycetota > Actinomycetes > Streptosporangiales > Streptosporangiaceae > Nonomuraea > Nonomuraea sp. KM90. The sequence goes on from NZ_JBQQCB010000033.1 coordinate 58,226, forward strand.
GTGGCGTTCATCTTGGCCACGAAGCCCTTGACGCCGGGGCCGTACGTGCGGGCCAGCGCGTGGGCCGCGTCGGCGCCGGAGGGGAGCATCAGGCCGTACATGAGCTCGCCGACCGTGAGGCGGTCGCCGGGGCGCAGGTCCGCGGTGGTGCCGCCGCCGTCCTCGGCGTACTCGACGTCCTCGCGCGCGATCCGCACCACGTCCGTGGGCTTGGCGGTCTTCAGCACGACGTACGCGGTCATGGTCTTGGTCAGGCTGGCGATCGGCATCCGTTCGGTGCCGTCCTTGTCCAGGAGCACGTCGCCGGACGAGGCGTCCATCAAATAGGCGGCCCGGCCGTACACGGCGGGAGTGTCGGCGGACACGGCGGGCGCGGTCGTCGCCGTGGCATGCGCCGGCGCGGTGAGCCCTGTGACCAGGGCAAGTGCGCCTGCCATGGCAGTCAGAAAAGCTTTCCCGATACGCATGGCCCACAGACTGCCGCGCGTCTTGGGGTGCGTTTGACGAAATAACCGAAATTTCGTGACAAACTGGGCGGAAACCCCCATGTAGCCGGAAGATCTGGCTTGGTAAATCTTTAGCGAGATATACCGGAAGTCGGGGGATCGGCGGTCAATGGAGCTTCAGCGGGGGTTCCAGAAGTTGTCGGCCACCCGTTCGCCCGCCGCCAGCTCCGAGAACAGGTCCTCCCACAGCGGCATCACCTGCTCGGGCCCGTAGGCGCGCGACGCCCTCGCCGCCGCCCTCCCCATGCGCACCCGCAGGTCACGGTCGGCGATGACCCGGTTCAGGGCGGCGGCCAGCGCGTCCACGTCCCTGGGCGGCACCAGCACGCCGTCCACGCCGTCGGTCAGCACGTCCCCCGGACCGGTCGGGCAGTCGAAGGCCACCACGGGCAGCGCGTGCGTCATCGCCTCGATCATCACCATCGGCAGGCCCTCGAAGCGGGAGCTCAGCGCGTACACGGAGGCGTCGGTCAGCTCCCACTCCAGCCGGTCGGTACGCCCCGGCAGCGACACGTGCTCGCCCAGCCCGTACTGCTCGACGAGCCCGGCGAGCTGCCCCCTGCGCGGCCCGGTGCCGAAGATGCGCAGCCGCCACTCCGGATGCTCGGGCACCACCTGCGCGAACGCCTGGACGAGCAGGTCGAACCCCTTCTGCGGCACCAGCCGCCCGGCCGCGATCACCACGGGATTCGCCTGCTGGGAACGTTCCTGCTCGACCTTGTGCACCGCGTTCGGGATCTGCACGATCGGGGTGCGCGGCAGCAGGCGCTGGTACTCCAGCCGGTTCGTCCGTGTCAGCACCGTGATCGCGTCGAACCGGTCGTAGTGGCGGGCGATCTCCCTGCGGATCGTGTCGGGGTAGGCCGACAGGTTCATGTGCTCCTGGGCGACCCGGATGACGCTCTTGGGGGCCCGGCGGGCGGCGATCAGGTTGAGCGCGGGCCGGGTCGTCACCAGGATGCCGTCGCGCAGCTTGGAGACGTACTCCATGGCGGCCCACTCCACGCGCTCGGTGAAGTAGTCGGCCGCGAACTCGCCGCGCGGCACGATCTTCCCGCGCACCCTGCGCCAGGCGCGGCGGCCGATCGAGTCCGGCCGGCGGCCGTCCCGCTGGTCCACCAGCGTGGTGACGGTGATCCCGGGGTTCAGCCCGAACCGGGGGTTGTCGCGCCGCCGTACGAGGCTGACCAGCTCGACGTCGTGGCCGGCGGCGGCCATCGCGTTCGCCTGGTTGACCACCGTGCGGATGGTGCCGCCCATGCCGTAGGCGTGCAGCATGAGGTAGCGGATCTTCACGCGGCCGGCCTCGTGCGCGGACGCGGCGACCGACCCGGGACGGCGCGGCAGGAAGGCGAATTCATGCCGAGGCAGATTACCTCGGGTTCCTGGCAGTTCCCTGGGAGAGCGAACGATGATCAAGAGCGTTAGCCTGGCAGGTGTCGAGGCGCGCGATTTCGGACCGAGGAGTGGGGCATGGACGGCGTACGGCCGGCGGACGACGTGGTTCTGGGCATGGTCGCCGAACAGCTGAGCACGGCCATGGGCCGCCCCTGGGAGGTCCGCGACGGCATGGCGAAGGGCCCCGGCACGGTCGCGGTGCGGCTGGGCGCCGACCACACCGGCAGCGCCAGCCACCTCGACCTCGACTTCGTGCTCAACGTCGAACGCCCGGAGGACACCACGATCAGCGACTGCGTGGCCGGCTACGGCGCCACCACCGAGGAGGCCCTCGACCGGGCCGTCCAGGTGTGGCTGGGCACGACCGGCAGCGCCCTGCTCGAACTTGTCGTCCAGGACGGCTCGCACGCCGCCCACTTCGCGCCCGGCGACCCCGACGGCTTCCCCGCCTGGCACGCCATCCACGGCGGCATCACCGGCTGGGGCACCGGCGACGACCACGACGCCGTGCAGCGCTGGGCGGTCCAGCACGTCCTCCTGCCGCACCTGGCCCCGGCGCTGAAGGGCACGCTCGAACGCGGGCAGCTGGTCGGGGTGAAGGCGTTCTTCGGCGGGGGAGAGGGCGGGGAGACCGCCGAGATCCGGGTCGACGGCGCCTACCACGAGGCGGGCTCGCGGGCCCTGGCGGAGCTGGACTGGCCGCGACCGGCGACCGGCGTCTCGTACGCCCGCACGTTCGTGCTCCTCGTCCACCAGGAAGGCGACTGACCTCAGCGCCCCCGGCCGGCCCCGCGCCTCGCCCGGGAGGTCCGGCTCCGGGACGATCCGCCGCTCAGGTCCGCGTAGCGGGCGGCGAATAATGATCGCGCGCTCGCCCCCTCCGCCTGTTAGCGTTACCGCTGAGGGGGTGAGCCGCGGTGAAATCCAAACCCGGCAGGCCTGCGGTGCTCATGGACGTCGCCGTGCTCGCCGGAGTCTCCACCATGACCGTTTCGCGCGTGCTCAACACGCCCGACCTCGTCCGCGCCGAGACCAGGGCCCGCGTGCTGGCCGCCGTGCGCGAGCTGGACTACCGGCCCAACCAGGCCGCCCGCCAGCTGGTCACCGGCCGCTCCGGCGTGCTCGGCGTGGTCAGCATCGACACCACCCTCTACGGCCCGGCCTCCACCCTCTACTGCATCGAGCAGGCCGCCAGGCACGCCGGCTACAACGTCAGCATCGCCAGCCTCAGCTCGCTCAACCGCAGGTCGATGGAGGAGGGCTTGCAGCGGCTGCGCACCCAGGCCGTCGACGGCGTGATCATCGTGGCGCCCCATGAGTCGGCCGCCGACGGGCTGCGCCACCTGCCGCCCGAGATGCCGGTGGTGGCGGTGGACGCCGGTGACGACATCCCCGTCCCCGTGGCCAAGGTGGACCAGAAGGCCGGGGCCGTCCGCGTCACCAGACACCTGCTCAGCCTCGGCCACCGGAGCGTGTGGCACGTGGCGGGCCCGGCCGACTGGCTCGACGCCAACGACCGCATCGAGGGCTGGCGCGGCGTCCTGGAGGAGGCCGGGCGAGAGGTGCCCGAGGTGCTGCGGGGCGACTGGAGCGCCCGCTCCGGCTACCAGCTCGGCCGCCGCCTCGCCGGGGATCACGAGGTCAGCGCCGTGTTCGTGGCCAACGACCAGATGGCGCTCGGCGTGCTGCGGGCGCTGCGCGAGGCCGGGCGGCGAGTTCCGGAGGACGTGAGCGTGGCGGGGTTCGACGACATCCCCGAGGCCGCGTACTTCTGGCCGCCGCTGACGACCGTGCGCCAGGACTTCCGCGAGGTCGGCAGGCACGCCTTCCACATGTTGCTGGACCGGATGGCCGGCGTCGAGCCGGAGGCCCGGCGCCTGGTGGAGCCCGAGCTGGTCGTACGCGAGAGCACCGGCCCGGTCAGCCCAGCCTGATCACGTTCCACGACACCGGGGGCAGCAGGACGCGCATCGGGTCGTGCTCGACGTCGGCGTTCGGCCTGGGCGCGATGCGGCCGGGGTCGTCGGCGGTGTTGCGGGCGTAGACGTCGGGGTCGGTCAGCGTGGTGACCTCGACGATGCGCGCGCCGCCCAGCGCCCGCGCGTCGATCTCCAGCGACACCGGCCCGTCGGTCGAGCGGTTGACGGCGAACAGCGTCGTGCCGTCCTCCGAGTGCGTGGCCACCGCGTCCAGCAGCGGCACCTCGCCGTACAGCTTCGTCTCGTACGACGGCGACACCGGCTCCACGCGCAGCACGTCACCGGCGGCGTGCCGGGACGCCTGGGCGAACGGGTGGAAGGTCGTCTGCCGCCACGCCCGCCCGCCCGGCTCCGTCATGATCGGCGCGATCACGTTCACGAGCTGGGCCAGCGACGCGGCGGTCACCCGGTCGCTGTTGCGCAGCAGGCTGATCAGCAGCCCGCCGAACGCCACCGCGTCGGCCAGGTGGTAGTGGTCCTCCAGCAGCGGCGGCGCGACCGGCCAGTCGGCGGGCGGCTCGGCGTTCTGGAAGCGCGACAGGTACCAGACGTTCCACTCGTCGAACGAGATGTTGATCTTCTTGCGCGACTTCAGCCGGGCCGCGACGTGGTCGGCGCTGGCCACGACGGAGGCGATGAAGTAGTCCATGTTGACGGAACTGGCCAGGAAGCTGCCGAGGTCGCCATCCTGCTCCTCGTAGTAGGCGTGGCAGGAGATGTAGTCCACCAGGTCGTAGGTCTCCTCCAGCACCGTGGCCTCCCACGCGCCGAACGTCGGCTCGTGGGAGCTGGAGCTGCCGCACGCGACCAGCTCCAGCTTCGGGTCCACCATGCGCATGGCGCGGGCGGTCTCGGCGGCGAGCCGGCCGTACTCGCGGGCCGTCTTGTGGCCGGTCTGCCAGGGGCCGTCCATCTCGTTGCCCAGGCACCACATGCGGATGTCGTGCGGCTCCTTGGCGCCGTTGGCGACGCGCAGGTCGGACAGGGCCGTGCCCGCCGGGTGGTTGCAGTATTCGAGCAGGTCGAGGGCCTCGGCGATGCCGCGGGTGCCCAGGTTGAGCGCCATCATGGGCTCGACGCCGGCCTTGCGGCACCAGCGGACGAACTCGTCCACGCCCACCTCGTTCGTCTCCGTGCTGTGCCAGGCCAGGTCGAGCCGGCGCGGCCGCTGGGAGACCGGGCCGATGCCGTCCTCCCATCTGTAGCCGGAGACGAAGTTGCCGCCCGGGTAGCGGACGGTGGAGATGCCCAGCTCCCTGGTCAGGTCGAGCACGTCGCGGCGGAAGCCGTCGTCGTCGGCCGAGGGGTGCCCCGGCTCGTAGATGCCGGTGTAGACGCAGCGCCCGAGATGCTCCACGAACGTGCCGAAGGTGCGCCGGTGCACCGGGGCGACCTTGAACGCGGGATCGAGGGTCAGCTTGGCCTGATGCACGGGGCTTCTCCTGTTTCGCGGGCGTTACGTGGTTCCCGATTGTTAGCGTTACCACCTACTCGGTCAAGGGGCCGGAGCTCCCGGCCACCCCTTGCCAGGGGCCCTTGACAGGCAGCTTGTTACCGCTAACACTCGGGTAACCCCGCCGAAACAACGGGGTACGCGCGGCGACCTCCGTGACCCCGGACGGCTCGCTCTGTCGCCTCTGTGAGAGGCCCCGTTAACGGCTGCCCTGAACCTCCTGGATGTTAGCGAGAACATGGCCAAGCGATAGCTCGGTGAAAGAAGAGGCCACAGTGCACGGTCCCCCCGACATAACCCGCCGGCATCTTCTTGCCGGCAGCCTCGCACTGCTCGGCGCCGCCGCCACGGGTTGCGCCATCCCCGTGGGGCTCGGCTCGTCCCAGACCCGCGTCCAGTACTGGCACTTCCTCGGCGCGAGCGACGGCATCATCATGAACCAGATGGTCGGGGCGTTCGCCAAGGACAACCCCGACATCTTCGTCGAGGAGAACGTGCTCGCCTGGGGCGAGCCGTACTACACGAAGATCGCGATGGCCGGCGCCGGCGGCCGCTCGCCCGACCTGGCCACCTTCCACCTGGCCCGGCTGGCCGGGATGGGCGCCGGGCGGATCCTCGACCCCATCGACGTGAAGCTGCTGGAGGAGGCCGGCCTGACGGCCGCCGATTTCAGCCCGCCGATCTGGGAGCGGGCCCATCTCGACGGCGTCCTGTACGCGATCCCCTTCGACGCCCACCCGATGGTGCAGTACTACAACACCGACATCTGCGGCAAGGCCGGATTGCTCGGCCCCGACGGGAAGCTCACCCCCACCAAGGGCGTGGACCAGCTGATCGCCCAGCTCACCAAGGCCAGGGAGGTGATGGGCGGCAAGCCGCCGCTGGCCTTCGACGCGCTCGGCCTGGGCACCGTGGGGCCGTGGCGCGTGTGGTGGACGCTCTACTCGCAGAGCGGCGGCACCCTGCTGTCGGACGACGGCACCAAGATCACCATCGACGACACGAAGGCGCTGGAGGGGCTGCGGCTCATGCAGCGGCTCGGCAAGGAAGGGCTGTGCGACTGGCGTACCGACTACGGCGCCTCCGTCGCCAACTTCACCAACGGGCAGGCGGCGTTCCTGTGGAACGGCGACTGGGAGACCACCGGGCTCAAGGAACGCAAGACGCCGTTCAGCATGACGCGCTTCCCCAGCGTCTTCGGCGGCTGGTCGGCGCAGGCCGACTGCCACGCGTTCGTCCTGCCGCACCAGCGGGTCCGGGATCCCGAGGTGGAGCGGGCCACGTACCGGTTCATCGCCTACCTCGTCAAGAACAGCGCCGACTGGGCGGTGGCCGGGCACGTGCCCGCGTACCTGCCCGCGCTGGAGGAGCCCGACTACCTCGCGCTGCAGCCGCAGTCGGAGTACCGCTCGGTCATCACCGACGTCGCCCTCGACCCGCAGGTGTGGTTCACCGGGTCGGCCTCGCGGTTGTGGATCGAGTTCGGTGAGGCGTTCTCCCCGGTCATCAGCGGGCAGCGCACGCCCGAGGAGGGCCTGGCGGCGGCCAAGGCCTCGCTGACCCGGCTGCTGGACGCCCCGAACCCCTTCCCCGACGAGGAGCGATGATGACTACGACCGTCGTGGCCCCCGCGACCGCCGCCCCTCTCGCCGAGGCGAAGGTGAAGCGCGGCTGGACCCAGCACGGCCTGCTGTTCGTGGCGCCGTTCCTGCTGGTCTACGTGGCCTTCCTGGTGTGGCCGACCGTGCTCGGCTTCCAGATGAGCCTGTCGAGCGTGAACATCGCCGGCGGCAACGACCAGCTCGTCGGGTTCGCGAACTACGCCGAGGCGTTCGCCGACCCGCGCATGTGGCGCTCGTTGTGGAACACGCTCGTCTTCACCGTCTTGAGCACGATCCCGCTGGTGTTCCTCGGCCTGGTGTTCGCGCTGCTGGTGCACAACCTGCGCTTCGTGCAGTGGTTGTGGCGGCTGTCGTTCTTCGGGCCGTTCCTGCTGCCCTCCGCCGTGGTGTCCATCCTCTGGCTGCAGATGATCTACCCGCCCGACTACGGCCTGCTCAACGGCACGCTCGGCACCGACGTGCTGTGGCTGGGCGACCCGTCCGTGGCCATGTGGTCGATGGTGCTGACCACGGTGTGGTGGACGGTCGGCTTCAACTTCCTGCTCTACCTCGCCGCCCTCCAGTCCATCCCGACGCACCTGTACGAGGCCGCCGACATCGACGGCGCCTCGGGCTGGGCCAAGCTGCGCTCCATCACCCTGCCGCTGCTCGGCCGCACCACGGCGCTCATCGTGGTGCTGCAGCTGGTGGCCTCGCTCAAGGTGTTCGACCAGATCTACCTGATGACGGGCGGCGGCCCGCAGGACTCCACCCGGCCGATCATCGAGTACGCCTACGACGTCGGTTTCACCGGTTACCGCATCGGTTACGCGTCGGCTGTGTCGTACATCCTGTTCGTCCTGATCGTCATCGTCTCCCTGGCGCAGCTCCGGCTGTTCCGCAAGCGTGAGGAGGTCGCGTCGTGACCAAGCGGTTCAGCTTCAGCCAGCTCGTCCTGCTGGTGGCCGCGGTGGTGCTGGCGGCGATCTGGCTCGCCCCCATCGCGTGGGCCGTGGCCACCTCGCTCAAGCCCGAGGACGAGACGACCAAGCTCCCGTTGGAGTGGATCGGCAGCGAGATCACGTTCGACTCCTACGAGCTGGTCCTGGGGACCGGCGGGATCGTGAAGTGGGCGATCAACTCGACGGTGACCGCCGTCATCGTGACGTTCCTGACCGTGCTGTTCTCGGCGATGGCGGCGTACGGGTTCGCGCGCACCCAGTTCAGGGGGCAGCGGGCGCTGCTGGCGCTGATCCTGGCCGGGATCATGGTGCCCCCGCAGGTGCTGATCGCGCCGCTGTTCGCCGAGATGGTCGCCCTCGGCCTGGTGGACACCTGGTGGGCGATCATCCTGCCGCAGGTGGCGGCGCCGCTGATCGTCTACATCCTGTTCAAGTTCTTCCAGGACGTGCCGCCGGAGCTGGAACAGGCCGCCTTCGTGGACGGGGCCGGGCGGTGGCGGGTGTTCTTCACCATCGTGCTGCCGCTGTCGCGGCCGGTGCTGGCGGCGGTGTCGATCTTCACGTTCATCAACACCTGGAACAACTTCCTCTGGCCGTTCCTGGTGTCCACCGACCCGAACACGATGACGCTGCCGGTGGGGCTGGCCAACGTGGTGCAGGGGACGTTCGGCCTGCGGTACGCCCAGATCATGGCCTCGGTGGTGCTCGCCGGGCTGCCGCTGCTGGTGGTGTTCATCCTCTTCCAGCGGCAGATCATCCGGGGCGTGGCCCACACGGGCCTGGCCGGTCAGTGACGCTGCCGCGGACGAGCAGCTCGACGACCCGGCTGCCCGGGGAAAGCGAAGAAGCCCCGGCCGTCATGGCCCGGGGCTTCCTTCGAGGTGGTGGACGATACTGGGATTGAACCAGTGACCTCTTCCGTGTCAGGGAAGCGCTCTCCCGCTGAGCTAATCGTCCTTGGAGGTGGCGACGGGATTTGAACCCGTGTGGACGGCTTTGCAGGCCGCTGCCTCGCCTCTCGGCCACGCCACCGAGTCAAACCTCATCTCCGAGCGGAAGACGGGATTCGAACCCGCGACCCTCACCTTGGCAAGGTGATGCTCTACCACTGAGCCACTTCCGCGTTGCTGCGTGGTTAACAATAGCGCGTTTCCGGACCAGATGCTTACTCGTGGCCGGCGCTAGCGTCCGTCCTTGCGGAGTTGGCGGGCCACGCTGCGCTCGGTGGCGGGCAGGCTGAGGAAGATCTCCAGGATCCTGGTGAGGCGGTGGACCTCGATGCGGTGGAAGGCGGGGCCCTCCGAGCGGGCCAGGAGCAGGGAGAGGGCCAGGGGCGGCAGCGGGGCGTGGATGAGGTGCAGGTCGCCGTCGAGGGTCAGGGCCGTGGGGCGGGCGGGCGTCTCCTCCGGGATGACGATCTCCTGCGGCGCCCGCCAGCTCGCGTAGACCACGCGGCGCTCCGCCGTCGTGGCCGCCCAGTCGGCGCTGAACAGCACCGGGAGCGAGTCGATCAGCGTGGTCAGGGCCCGGTCGCCGGCCGTGGTGATGTATTTGAGTATCTCCAGCTCCGGGTAGGTGCCGGGCGCCTCGCGGGTGGTCCAGATGCCTTCGACCGCGACGTTCTCGACGCTCTGCAGGCTCTTGACCAGGGCCTGCCGGGGCGTGCTGTCCGGGCAGAAGATGGTGATGTCGTCCACCGCCCGGCCCGCGCCCCGGTCGAGCACGGTCACCTGCGTGATGTCGGCCCCCGCCACGCCCAGGACCTTGGTCACCTGTGCCAGGGAACCCGGCCGGTCGGGCAGCGCGACGCGTACACGAAGAAGCATCCATCCCCCTCAACCGAAGATGCCGATCACAGACTATCCGCGAAATACCGGTTGCGGCCTGACCTGCGCTACAACTAAGTGAGTGAAGATTGGGCCGATTGGGGTGTGGCCGCCGGTGGTGCTCGCACCGATGGCGGGCATCACGAACGCGCCGTTCCGGGTGTTGTGCCGGGAGCAGGGCGCGGGGTTGTTCGTGTGCGAGATGATCACGACACGGGCGCTCGTCGAGCGCAATCCGAAGACGCTGCGGATGATCAGGTTCGCCGAGTCGGAGCACCCCAGGAGCATCCAGCTGTACGGCGTGGATCCCGACGTCGTGGGGCGGGCCGCGCGGATGATCGCCGAGGAGGACCTGGCCGACCACATCGACCTGAACTTCGGCTGCCCGGTGCCCAAGGTGACCAGGCGCGGAGGCGGGTCGGCGCTGCCGTACAAGCGGAACCTGCTGCGCCGGATCCTGCGGGAGGCGGTGGCGAACGCGGGGTCGTTGCCCGTGACGATGAAGATGCGCAAGGGCATCGACGACGACCACCTGACCTACCTGGACGCGGGCCGGATCGCGGCCGAGGAGGGGGTCGCCGCGATCGCGCTGCACGCCCGCACCGCCAAGCAGCACTACGGCGGCGTGGCCGACTGGGAGGCCATCGCGCGGCTGAAGGAGGCCGTGCCGGAGATCCCCGTGCTGGGCAACGGGGACATCTGGTGCGCCGACGACGCCGTCAGGATGGTGGCCCGCACGGGATGCGACGGCGTGGTGGTCGGGCGGGGCTGCCTGGGGCGGCCCTGGTTGTTCCGGGACCTGGAAAACGCGTTCAACGGCAGCCCCGAGCGGGTCCGGCCGACGCTCGGCGAGGTCGCCGAGGTGATGGCCAGGCACGCCGAGGGGCTGACCGAGTGCTTCGACATCGAGCGGTACGCGGTGGCCGACTTCCGCAAGCACGTCGGGTGGTACCTGAAGGGGTTCACGGTCGGGAGCGAGCTGCGGCGCGAGCTGGCCACGGCCGAGTCGCTCGACGGGCTGCGGGAGGGGCTGGCGAAGCTGGAGCGGGACCAGCCGTGGCCGCCGAACACCGACACGCCCCGGGGGAAGTCAGGGGAGCGGTCCAAGGTGCTCCTGCCCGACGGGTGGCTGGACGACCCGTGGGACTGCCCGGTCCCCGGTGACGAGGCCGAGTCGGACATCTCCGGCGGCTGACCGCCTCCCCCTCAGTGGGGGCCGATGATCTCCGTGCCGCAGGGGCCGCCGCCGACCGCCGCCTCGAGCCGGACGGGCTCGCCCGACATCGTCAGCGTCGGGTAGTACTCGGCGATCCGCTCCGCCGAGCGGCCGACGTAGTGGCAGATGAAGCTGCGCCGGAAGCGGTCCTCCGTGCTGTTCGGCTCCGAGCCGTGCACCAGGCTGCCGTTGAAGAAGAGCACGTCGCCCGGGTTCATGTCGACGGGCACCTTCTCCAGGCCGGGGGGCGGGGGGACGTACTCGCGGGTGAACGAGACGTCCTGGTCGGCCTCCTCCGGGCAGAACAGGTCCATCAGGTGCGTGCCCGGGACGACCTCGAGGCCGCCGTTGGCCCGGTCGACGCGGTCGAGCGCCACCCAGGCGGCCACGCAGGTGCCCGGCTCCACCCGCAGGTAGAAGTTGTCCTGGTGCAGCGCCTGGCCCCTGGCGCCCGGGGGCTTGAAGTAGAACATGCTCTGGGCTGCTATCGGCTCCTCGCCCAGGAGGTCGCGGAGTATCGCGGCGAAGCGCGTGTCGAGCAGGTAGCGCCGGGCCACGTCGTTCACCTGGTGGGGGTGCATGATCCGGGGATAGTCGCGCAGGATGTCGTACGGCTGCCCCGGTTCCTGCGGCTGCGGCGAGAAGTGACCCGGGATCGGGCCCCGGGCGTGCAGCGCCATGAACTCCTCGCGCAGCTCGGCCACCTCCTCCGGGGCGAGGAGAGCGGGCACCAGCACGTACCCCTGATCGTGGAAGTCGTTGAGCCTCATGTCTCTCACGCTAGAGAGCCGGATCGTGCAACGGTATGCCCATGACCGCTGAGGACCTGTCTGTTCCTGCTGCCGACCTGATGATCGTGGGCCACTACGACAAGGCGCCCGGCTACGCCACGCGCCGGGCGGGCGGGTCTCCCAGCTGGCTGCTGCTGTGGACCGAGGCGGGGGCCGGGTACGTCGCGCAGGGCGGCGCGTCGCGCGAGGTGGGGCCGGGTGACCTGGTGGTGCTGGGGTCGGGGGTGGCCCAGCACTACCGGGTGCCGCCGGGGGCGGAGCGGTGGCGGTTCTGGTGGGTGCACTTCCAGCCGCGGGCGTCCTGGGCGGCGTGGCTGGCGCCGTATGCCGGGGACGACGGCTGCCATGTGGTGGCGGGCGTGCCGCAGACCGTGCACGGGCGGATCGACCTGGCGTTCCGGCGGGCGCTCCGGGACGCGCGGTGGACGCCCGACACGCCGGTTCCCGCCGCGCCGCGCGGCCCGGCCGTCGTGGTCGGCGGGGCCGCGCGGGAGCTGGTCATGGGGGCCGTGGAGGAGGTGCTGGTGCTGGCCACCGCCTCGGCGCGGCCCGCGGGGCGGGGCGAGGAGGGGGACGAGCGGGTGCGCCGCGTGCTGGCGATCATCGCGGCCGAGCCGGGGGCGCCGCACTCGGTCGCCTCGCTCGCGCGCACGGTCGCGCTCTCGCCCTCCCGCTTCGCCCACCTGTTCGCCGAGGAGACCGGCCAGACGCCCATGCAGGCCGTGCGCCGGGCCCGGGTGCGGCACGCCGCGAGCCTGCTGGAGGTGACGGACATGGACGTCGGGCAGGTGGCGGCGGCCTCGGGCTTCGTCAGCCCGTTCCACTTCAGCCGGGCCTTCAGGAAGGAGTACGGCCTGCCGCCCCGCGACTACCGCGCCCGCTTCCGCCCCTGAGGTCCCGCAAGGCTCTGACCTCGAAGGTTAACCAGAACTTCAGCGGAATGTCCCCCCGCGAACGCTCTGCGCAACCGGGCGCCCGTCAGGCTGTCGCCGCAGGTTACGCCACCCCCACGTAAGGACCCCCATGATCACCCGGCGTGCGCTTCTCGCCGGGGGCCTCGGCCTGGCCACCTTCGCCGCGACGGGCGAGAGCCCCGTGCGCGCGGCGGCCCGGCGCGTCCCCCTGACCGACCCCTTCCAGCTCGGCGTCGCCTCGGGTGAGCCCACGCACGACGGCGTGGTGTTGTGGACCCGGCTCGCCACGGATCCGCTCGCGCCCGACGGCCTGGGCGGCATGCCGGATCGCCGGGTGCCGGTGCAGTGGCAGCTCGCCCGAGACGAGAACTTCCGGCATGTCGTACGACGCGGCGTCCAAGAGGCCCGCCCCGGCGCGGCCCACAGCGTGCACGTCGAGCTCGACGGCCTCGACCCCGGCGCCGAGTACTTCTACCGCTTCCGGGCCGACCGCGAGATCAGCCCCGTCGGCCGCACCCGCACCACCCCCGCTCCCGGCACCCGCGGCACGCCGCTCAACCTGTCGTTCGCCTCGTGCGCCGACTACCAGTCCGGCTGGTTCACCGCCTACCGCAGGATGGCCGAGGACCAGCCCGACCTGATCGCCTTCCTCGGCGACTACGTCTACGAGTACGGCGACTACCGGCACCCCGTCCGCGACCAGGCCGGCGGCGAGTGCCTCGACCTGGCCGGATACCGCCTGCGCCACGCCCAGCACAAGGCCGACCCGGACACCCGGCTGGCCCACGCCGTCGCCCCCTGGGTGGTGGTGTGGGACGACCACGACGTGGAGAACGCCTGGGCCGGGGAGGTGCCCGAGCAGCCCGACGCGTCGTTCCTGGATCGCCGGGCCGCGGCGTTCCGCGCGTACTACGAGAACATGCCGCTGCGCCGCGCGCAGAGGCCGGACGGGGCGGCGCTCAGGATGTACCGGAGCATCCGGTGGGGCGCGGTCGCCAACCTGCACCTGCTCGACACCCGCCAGTACCGCGACGTGTACGCCTGCACCGGCAAGAGCGGCACGGTCGGCCCCGACTGCCAGGAGCGTTTCGCGCCGAACAGGACCATCCTCGGCCGGGAGCAGGAGACCTGGCTCGACGAGCGGCTCAGACGCTCGCGCGCCACCTGGGACCTGCTCGGCCAGCAGGTCTTCCTCATGGAGATGGACTGGATCAACGGCGAGGGCAAGGGCTACTCGAACGAGGGCTGGGACGGCTACGTCGCCTCCCGCGACCGCCTGACCGCCGCCATCGAGGGCCACGGCCGCAACGCGGTCGTGCTGACCGGCGACGTGCACTCCCACTGGGCCGGCGAGGTCAAGCGCGACTACCGGGACCCCGGGTCCGCCTCCGTCGCCGTCGAGCTGGTCACCACGTCCGTGACGAGCGCGGGCGACGGCCTCGACGAGTACCCGAACACGGGCACCCTGCTGGCGGAGAACCCGCACGTGAGGTTCTTCAACGGCCGCCGCGGTTACGTGCGCGCCAGGCTCACCCAGCAGGAGATGAGCGTCGACTTCCGCTCGGTGTCCCGGGTCAGCGAGCCCGGCGCCCCCGCGTACACCTCCGGCTCCTTCGTCATCGAGCCCGGCAGCCCCGTCCTCAACCTCGCCTAAGAGCCCGCCCAGACGTCCACGTGGCCGCCGCTGCGCCAGTAGACGTTGCCCTCACGTGACAGCAGGTCCTCGTCCACCAGGTAGCGGCGCAGCGCGGCGTAGTCGTCGTGGAAGGCGCGCAGGGCCACGTTCACGTCCTTCTCCGCGTAGCGGACGCCGGGCTCGAAGACCGTCGCGATGTAGCGCAGCACGACGAGCCGCTTGTCGCGCCGCATCGCCAGGGTCGTCAGCCGCCCGTCCACCAGGAACGTGCGCAGCACCCGCTCCTCGGGGCTCAGCTCCTGCGCCGGCTCGGCCCGCGCCCGCAGCAGGTCGCGGAAGCGCTCGGGCGTGGCCCGCCACGCGCCGCTCTCGTCGCACTCCGCCAGGCCGCCGCCGGCCAGCTTCCGCAGCGACTTCGGGGAGAGGTCGTCGGTGACGCCGAGCACCAGGGAGGCGAAAGTCCTTAGTGTGTCGTCCTGGTAGAGCAGCCCCAGGACGCGCCTGATCTCTTCGTCATTCACCCCTACCATTTTGTCCCATGATCACAGCATTAGTGCTGGCGGCCTCGCTCGCCGTCCCGAACAACTTCCTGCTGTACGAGAAGGCCGCCGCCAAGAAGGACAACGACCCCGAGACGAGCTGGTCGGCCAGCGGCAAGACGTCGGCCCGGCTGGTCGTCAACCCGTGCCAGAAGGCCAGGCTGGGCCAGGCGGGGCGGACGTCGGCCAGGACGCTCATCCACACGGCGGTGCCCGACTATTCCAAGTCGGAGCAGGTGATCCTCTACGCGTCGGCGGCGGCCGCGGGCAAGGCCATGCGTGACCTGGAGGCCGCCGTACGCGCCTGCGGGACCTCCGGCTACCGCTACTCCGCCGCCGCGATCAAGCTGGGCGACAAGGGACTGTCGGTCATCGGCCAGGCGTATCAGGGCAAGAAGCCGGCCATCGGTGGCGAGCGGGCCATCGTGACCCGCCGGGCGAACGCCCTGATCCTCTACACCGTGTCGGGCGAGTGGGGCAAGCCGGCCGCGGCCGACTTCAAGCGGCAGACGCAGGACAGCAAGCGCATGCTCGCCAAGGTCTGCACCATCGCCGACTGCTGATTGCCGGGAATGTCTCGATCTTGGGACATTGTCATGACACGACCCCGACGTTTCTCGGTCGAAACTGAATCGACAGGCCTGTGCCGGAACGCCCTTGCCAGTCCGTTCCGGCACACGGCTTGTCGCTCTCCCTACAGCCGGTTCAGCCCCTGGACGTGCAGGACCGCGCGGCCCTCCTCGTCGGAGGCGGCCAGGTCGACCTGGGCGTCGATGCCCCAGTCACCGTCGCCGGCCGGATCCTTGATCGTCTGTCGCACCTTCCACAGCCCGCTCTCCTCCTCGATGCGCAGCAGCGCGGGCCCGCGCGCGTCGGCGTCGGTGAAGATCTCCTCGTGGTCGGCGTAGTAGGCGTCCAGCGCCGCGCCCCAGTCGACGTCGGGAGCGAGCTCCGCCAGCTCCTCCTCCTTCTCCACGGCGCACAGCTCGACCAGCCGGAACATCGCGTTGCGCACCAGCACCCGGAAGGCCCGCGGGTTGGCGGTGACCGGCCGCACCTTGGCCTCGAGCTGCTGCTGATCCTCCAGCGCCGCCGCCGGGTTGGTCAGCTTCTCCCACTCGTCGATCAGCGAGGAGTCGACCTGGCGGACCAGCTCGCCGAGCCACTCGATCAGGTCGACCAGGTCGTCGGTCTTGAGGTGCTCGGGCACCGTGCGCGACAGCGTCCGGTAGGCGTCGGCCAGGTAGCGCAGCACCGTGCCCTCGGAGCGGGCCAGCTCGTAGACCTGGATGTACTCGCTGAACGTCATGGCCCGCTCGAACATGTCGCGCACCACGGACTTCGGGCTCACCGTGTAGTCGCCCACCCACGGGTGGCCCCGCCGGTAGGTCTCGTAGGCGCCGAGCAGCAGGTCGTCGAGCGGCATCGGGTACATCACCTCTGCCAGCTGCTCCATGCGCTCCTCGTATTCGATCCCGTCGGCCTTCATCTGCGCGACGGCCTCGCCCCTGGCCTTCTTGAGCTGGGCGGACAGGATCTGGCGCGGGTCGTCGAGGATCGACTCCACGATCGAGACCACGTCGAGGGCATAGGAGGGCGACTCGCGGTCGAGCAGGTCGAACGCCGCCAGCGCGAACGTGGACAGCGCCTGGTTGAGCGCGAAGTCCTCCTGCAGGTCGATCGTCAGCCGGGCCCGCCGGCCCTGCTCGTCGGGCTCGGTGAACTGCTCCACGATGCCGCCGGCCAGCAGCGACCGGTAGATGGCGATGGCCTGGCTGATGTGCCGCCGCTGCCACTTGCGGTCCTCGTGGTTGTCGGTCAGCAGGTGCTTCATCGCCTGGAAGCAGTCGCCGGGGCGGTTGATCACCGCGAGCAGCATGGCGTTGCTGACCTTGAACCGGGAGTTGAGCGGCTCGGGCTCGGCATCCTGGAGCTTCTGGAACGTGTCCTCGCTCCAGCCGACGAACCCCTCCGGCGGCTTCTTGCGGGCGTAGCCGCGCCGCCGCTTGGGGTCGTCGCCGATCTTGGCCAGCGCCTTGGCGTTCTCGATGTCGTGCTCGGGGGCCTGGCAGGCGACGTAGCCGATGGTGTCGAACCCGGCGCGGCCGGCCCGGCCGGCGATCTGGTGGAACTCGCGGGCGCGCAGCCGGCGCACCTTGTTGCCGTCGTACTTCGACAGGGCGGTGAACAGCACCGTGCGGATCGGCACGTTGACGCCGACGCCCAGCGTGTCGGTGCCGCAGATGACCTTCAGCAGCCCGGCCTGGGCCAGCCGCTCGACCAGCCGCCGGTATTTCGGCAGCATGCCCGCGTGGTGCACGCCGATGCCGTGGCGGACCAGCCGCGACAAGGCCCGGCCGAAGCGGGTGGTGAAGCGGAAGCCGCCGATCATGGCGGCGATGGCCTCTTTCTCGGCCTTGGTCGCCATGTTGATCGACATCAGGGCCTGGGCCCGCTCCATGGCCGCGGCCTGCGTGAAGTGCACGACGTAGACGGGCGCCTGGCCGGTCGAGAGCATCTCCTCCAGCGTCTCGTGCAGCGGGGTCATCCGGTAGGAGTAGACCAGCGGCACCGGCCGCTCGGCGTGCTTGACCACCGAGGTCGGCCGCCCGGTGCGCCGGGTCAGGTCGCGCTCGAACATCGACACGTCGCCGAGCGTGGCCGACATCAGGATGAACTGCACGTTGGGCAGCTCGAGCAGCGGCACCTGCCACGCCCAGCCGCGGTCGGGCTCGGCGTAGAAGTGGAACTCGTCCATCACGACCTGGCCGATGTCGGCCCCCGCGCCGTCGCGCAGCGCCACGTTGGCCAGGATCTCGGCCGTGCAGCAGATGATCGGCGCGCCCGGGTTGACGCTGGCGTCGCCGGTCATCATGCCGACGTTCTCGGTGCCGAAGACGGCGCACAGGTCGAAGAACTTCTCCGAGACCAGCGCCTTGATCGGCGCGGTGTAGAACGTGCGCTGGTCGCGCGTCAGCGCGGCGAAGTGGGCGCCCGCGGCCACCAGCGACTTGCCCGAGCCCGTCGGCGTGGCCAGGATCAGGTTGCTCCCGGAGACCACCTCGATGAGGGCCTCCTCCTGGGCCGGATAGAGCGTGAGCCCCCGCTCGGCGTTCCAGGCGACGAACGCGTCGAAGATTGCGTCGGGGTCGGCGTCGATCTCTTCGGGCAGGCGGTCAACGAGTAGGCTCACACACCTATCCTGCCGAAGTTTGCCGGGTGGTCGAACCGGTGGCGGCGAAGTTCGTAAAGGTCTGTGCCAGATCGAGCTGGAGCAGCGCGGTGTCGATCCACCGCCCGTGCTTGAACCCGACGGCCGTCAACCGGCCCACCGGCTGGAAACCGAACTTCTCGTGCAGCCGCGTCGAGGACGGGTCGCCCGAGTCGGCGATCACCGCGATGAGCTGGCGGGCCGGGGTCTCGCGGGCCCGCTCGACCAGCGCGCCGAGCAGCAACCGCCCGAGCCCCCGCCCGGTGTGGCCGGGGGCCAGGTAGATGGTGTCCTCCAGGGTGTGGCGGTAGGCGGGCTTGGGGCGATATTGGGCGAGGTAGGCGTATCCGGCCACCTCGCCGTCCGCCTCGGCCACCAGGAACGGCAGCCCGGCCCCGGTGATGCCCGCCGCCTTGGCCCGCCAGTCGTCGAGCGAGAGCGGCGTCTCGTCGAACGTGGCCACGGTGGTGGTCACGTAGTGGGAGTAGATGTCGGCGACGGCCGGGAGGTCGGTTCCGGCGAGGGCACGGATCTTCGTCATGCCGCAATTTTCCTCAACGGGAGATGACGCGCGTGTTTCCGGGTCCTCACGGGGTCGCGGTGGGCACCTCCCATTCGAGGAGGCCGGCGGAGAAGTCGTTCCGCAGGCGGGCCACGATCCGCAGGCCCTTCGTGGTGACCGGGTCGAAGGTGACGCGGTTGACCATGTCCGGGGCCACGCCGTAGCCGGAGGGCGAGGTGACCGGGCGCCACTGGTCGCCGTCGAGCCAGCGCAGCTCCCACGACGCCGGGACGCGGCAGCGGCCGATGCCCGTGTCGTCGAACCAGTAGACCGCGCAGCCGGCGATCCGCCTGGGCTCCCGGTAGGCGTACTGCACCCACTCCTCGGTGCCCAGGTGGTCCCACCAGGTGAAGCGGGGGATGCCGTGGTCGGCGGAGCTGCTGGGCCACCTGCCGTCGTACAGGGCGAGCATGGAGCCCTCGGCGTGCGAGGCGGACGCCTCGAACTCGGGCAGCGTCCACTCGTGCGCGTCCGGGCCGTTCCCGGCGACCGGGAACGAGGTGATGCGCAGGCGGGCGGCGCCCATGGGGATCAGCCGGACCTCCTCCACCGGGCTGTCCGTGCGCGCCGGGCTGTCCTGCAGCTCGCGGACCACGCCCTGCGGGTCCGCCTGCCAGTTCCCGATCCTCCTGGCGCGGGCGCGCAGCTCCAGCGGGGCCGTCCGGGGCGTGAAGGGGTTGTCGGGGAGCGGGCCGCGCCGCCGCACCAGGCGCAGGCGGCCGGGCTGAGGCCGGTCGAGCGCGTAGTTCCAGGCCGTCTCGGGGAAGACCTCGAACTCGGGCCAGTCCGGCGTGCCGCCGGTGCGCCGCCAGCTCTCGCCGATCGCCAGGGAGAAGGTCAGCGGGCCGTGGTCCACCGAGACGGAGCCGTGGTTGCGCGTCCAGGTGCGTACGGACGTGCGCATCGGCAGCGTCAGCTCCACCCGGTCGCCCGCGCGCCAGGTGCGCTCGACGACGACGTAACCCGCGCCGTCCGTGGCGACCGGCTGGGCGCGCCCGGCCA
Source organism: Nonomuraea sp. KM90 (assembly GCF_052246675.1). Classification (NCBI taxonomy): domain Bacteria; kingdom Bacillati; phylum Actinomycetota; class Actinomycetes; order Streptosporangiales; family Streptosporangiaceae; genus Nonomuraea; species Nonomuraea sp. KM90. The sequence goes on from NZ_JBQQCB010000033.1 coordinate 77,822, forward strand.
CGCGCAGCGCGGGGTTCCGGCACCAGCCGGGGATCCGCAGGTAGAGGGGGAAGGCGACGGGCTCGGCGGTGGCCACGGTGAGCCGGATCGTCTCGTCGAACGGGTAGCCGGTGCGCTGGTCGATCGTCACCTCCTGGCCGCCGGCGACGCGGGCGGTGACCGTGGAGTCGGCGTACATCGAGGCCGCCAGGCCCCGGTCGTGCGTGGCGAGCCAGAGCTCCTCGGCGTAGTAGGGCCAGCCCATGCCGTAGTTGTGCGGGCAGCAGCGGTAGTCGTGCACGCCCGGCAGGTACGCCTCCATGCCGAAGCCGTTCTGGAACTGGCCGTAGAGCTTGGCCGTCCGGTCGAGCCGGACGCTGTTGGCGCTGGTGATGTAGTGGACCGACTTCTGCTCGGGGTCGAAGGCGGCGGGCATGGAGTTGATCGCCAGCTCCTCGCACCTGTCGGCCCACACCGGGTCGCCGGTGAAGCGCGTCAGCATCTCGAAGCTGTGCATGAACTCGACGATCCCGCAGGTCTCGAAGCCCTGCCGGGGGTCGTCGAAGCCGTCCCTGGTGTTCTCGTCGCCGGCGAACCCGCCCCCGGGGAACTGCCCGAACTGCCCCATGACGGTGGCGTAGTTCCGGTACGTGGCCTGGGCGAGGGCCGGGTCGCCGGCGAGCAGGCCGTACTGGAGCGGCTCGCGGAAGCCCTGCGCGATGTTGACGTTGTGCCGGGTCGGCAGCCCGTTCACGTAGTCGGCCGAGCCGGAGTGCATCTTGCGCACCAGGTCCAGCAGCCAGCCCTCGCCGGTGCGGTTGTAGAGCCAGTAGACGCTGTCGATGTTGTCGCCCCAGCGGAAGGCGCCCCAGCTCCGGTTGAAGACCTCGGCGGGCTGGGCGGCCTGGAGCCGGAAGTATCCGGCCATGAAGGGCAGCACCCGCTCGTCGCCCGCGTACTCGTACCAGGAGCGGAACGCCGACAGCAGCGGCATCCCCGGCCAGAAGTCCGGCCCGCCCTCCAGCGAGGTACGCAGCCGCGCCGGCCCGAACCAGCCGTCCGGCTGCTGGGTGGCGATGATCCCCGTCAGCCACCGCTCGGTCTTGGCCAGGGCGGCGGCGTCGCCGGTCACGTACGCCAGGTCGCCGAACCCGCGCAGCCAGTACGGCAGCTCCTCCCAGGCCCCCCGGTCCGGGTGCACCCAGCCGCAGGTGTCGTAGGCCAGGAAGTCGGAGACCTCGTCGTAGCGTCCGCAGAGCCCGCCGAGCTGTAACCGGAGCTGATGTCCCAGCCAGCCGCGTGCCCGCACGGCGCCGGGCGGCAGCCTGAGGAACGGGGTGGGGGAGAGGGGCGCGCGGTTCGGGGCGTACAGTCCGCCGCCGGTGGAGGCGGCCGGCCGTTTGACGAACCGGACCCGCGTGCCGTCTCCGGGTCCCTCCGCCAGGGCGGGGCCGCCGGCCGCCAGTGCCGCCGCCGTGACCCCGCCCGTGACGAGGAACCTGCGCCGCCCGATCGATGCGTCGTGCTCCATGTGGCCTCCCGCGCCTCGCTGAACCGCTCGACCGCAGGAAATATCAGAGAAACGATCTGGTCAAGACCGAACCGATCTGATTCAGTCAGAAACGTGCGGAAAGCGCCGACCGAGTATGTCCATAAGCGATCGCTATCCCCGCGTCCGCGGCACCGTCATCAGCAGCCCGCCGAGCAGCGCGAGCACCGCCAGGAACGGCCCGCCGCCGGGCGCGAAGCCGCCGACCGTCAGCGTCAGCACCCCGCCCCCGACCAGCCCGGTCGCCACGAGCGCGGCGCGCGGCCCCCCGGTCCCGTACGGCAGCGCCGGCGGCGTCTCGAACCGGGCGAACCCCTTCACCAGCGGCCACAGGACCAGGCACAGCAGCCCGAACCAGACCGGCCAGCCGGCGAACCACAACACGCTGCCCGGCCGCGGCGTGTCCACGCCCAGCAGCACCACCGTCACCCCGGTCACCGCGAACAGGGCCGGCATGTGCCACAGGTACACCGTCATGATCCGCGGGCTCGCCCACGCCAGCAGGCGGGCCGTGGGCAGCCGGAGCAGCGCCGGGCGCAGCAGCGTGGCCAGGCCGATCTGACCGAGGCCGACGGCGAGCATGGCGAGCGTGGGCGGGGCCATGTTGGACACCTCGGCGCCCGGCAGGCCGATCATGCTGCCCGGGTACGGGCCCTGGGTCACCAGCAGCGCGGCCGCGCCGAACCCGCCCACCACCAGCAGCCACGGCCGCCGCAGGCGCCCCTCGGCGTAGAAGAAGCCGAGCTGGTGCACGGCCAGCCAGACGAACAGCACGTTCAGGTAGCCCACGGCCTCGAACCCGGTCGCGAAGCGGGCCACGTCCACCAGCACCGCCCCGGCCGCCAGCACGGCGGGCACCCGCCAGCCGTACCGCTCGTGCAGGCGCAGCGCGTACGGGGTGGCCGTGACGGCGATCAGGTACACGGCCAGGAACCACAACAGCTGGCCCGTGAGCTTGGCGCCCACGTCGAGCGGCTGCTCCGGCACCCCCAGCGTGAGCAGGATGTGCGGCAGCGGGATCCACACCGCCGCCAGCGGCAGCAGCGGCCAGGCCAGCCGGCGCAGCCGGACCGCCAGCCACAGCGGCGCGGCCTTGTCCGACCGGCCGAAGCTGATCGCGTTCGCCGCGCCGCCCGCGAAGAACACCAGCGGCATCACCTGGCTGATCCACGTCACCACCCACACGCCGGGCGTCGACAGCGCGTTGCCCGTGGTCAGCCGGTCGCCGTCGTAGGACAGCACGGGTATCGTCCAGTGCTGGAAGACGATGAGCGCCATGCCGAGCACGCGCAGCAGGTCGATGAACGGATCGCGGCCCGCCGGACGCGCACCTGCCGTACGGCGCGGCTCCGCGGGAGCGGCGATCGGGCGGTCCAGCAGGACGGTCATGGGAGCCTCGCTTCACGGGGGGAGCTGATGCCTCAAGGCTTCCGTCCGGGGCCTGCGCGCACATTGCCGCGAGCCGCCGTTCTCGTGTCCAGGACCCACCACCGGGCCAGGTAGGGCTGGCCCTACCCCCGCACACCTGCGCACCCGCTCGTGCCGCTCGCGGCGACGTCATACCGTTGGGCCATGCGCTCCCTGATGAGGCGTGTCCTCCTCGACACCCGCTACACCCTGGTCGGCCTGCCGACGACGCTCATCGGCTTCGTGCTCATGATCGCGGGCTTCGCCGCCGGCCTGGGCACCGCGGTCGTGTGGATAGGCGTGCCGCTGCTGGCGGGCACGCTGATGCTCGCGCGGGGTTTCGCCGACGCGGAGCGCGGCTGGCTGTCCGACGTGCTCAAGCGGCCCCCCGTACGGCCGCGCTACCGGCCCGCCCCGCCCGGCGCCGGCCGGTTCCGCCGGCTCGTCAACCCGCTGATGAGCGGGCAGTCCTGGCTCGACCTGCTGCACGGCATCCTCAACCTGCCGTTCGCGATCCTCGCGTTCGTGCTGACCGTCGTGTTCTGGTCGATCCCCCTGGCGGGGCTCACCTGGCCCCTGTACGGCATCATCACCTCGCGCATCCCCGGCAACTCCGAGCTGCCCGAGCTGCTCGGCATGGGCGACGGCTACCTGGTCAACTCGATCTTCTACGTGTCCCTCGGCGCCGTCTTCGCGCTGATCATGCCCTTCGCGGTGCGCGGCGCCGCGCTGCTGCGGGCCGGGCTGGGCCGGGCGCTGCTGACCGGCGTGGCCGAGCTGCAGGAGCGCATCGACGACCTGGCGGAGGGCCGCGCCGCCGCCGTCTCCGCCGAGGCCAACGCGCTGCGCAAGCTGGAGCGCGACATCCACGACGGGCCGCAGCAGCGGCTGGTATCCCTGGCCATGGAGCTGTCGAGGGCGCAGCGCCAGCTCGCCAAGGACCCCGAGGCCGCCCAGGCCACGATCAAGTCCGCGATCACCGCCACCCGCGAGACGCTCGACGAGCTGCGTGCCCTCTCCCGCGGCATCGCCCCGCCGATCCTGTCGGACCGCGGTCTGGCGCCCGCGCTGGCCGCCCTGGCCGGGCGCTGCACGGTCCCCGTCGACCTCGACGTGCAGACCGTGGAGCGCTACCAGGCCGCCGTCGAGAACGCGATCTACTTCGTCTGCGCCGAGACCCTCACTAACGTGGCCAAGCACAGCCGGGCCACCGTCTGCACGGTCCAGCTGACCCGCATCGGTGGCGTCCTCATGCTCTCCATCGGGGATGATGGGGTCGGCGGCGCACACGTCGCCAAGGGACATGGTCTCGCCGGGCTGGCCGACCGGCTCCGCGCCGTTGACGGGGAGCTGAGCGTGCACTCGCCCGACGGCGGGCCCACATTGATCGTGGCGGAGGTGCCGTGCGGGTAGTCGTGGCCGATGACGCGGTCCTGATCAGGGAGGGCCTGGTCAGGCTGCTTGAGGAGTTCGGCTGCGAGGTGGTGGCCACCGTGGGTGACGGCGACGCCCTCGTCGAGGCGATCGCCGAGCACAGGCCGGACGTGTCGGTGGTGGACGTGCGGATGCCGCCGTCCTTCACCGACGAGGGGCTCAAGGCGGCCGTGGAGGCCCGGCGCCGCGTGCCGGGGGCGCCCGTGCTGATCCTGTCGCAGTACGTCGAGGTGTCCTACGCCGACGACCTGCTCGCCGACGCCAGAGGCGCGGTGGGCTACCTGCTGAAGGACCGGGTCGTCGACGTCGACGAGTTCCTGGAGGGCCTGCGGCGGGTGGCCGCGGGCGGGACCGTGTTCGATCCCCAGGTGGTGTCCCAGTTGATGGTGCGCAGGCGCAAGGACGACCCGCTGGCACAGCTCACGCCGCGCGAGCGCGAGGTGCTCGGGCTGATGGCCGAGGGGAAGTCGAATCCGGCCATCGGACGGCAGCTCGTGATCAGTGACGGGGCCGTGGAGAAGCACATCCGGAGCATCTTCAACAAGCTCGGCCTCTACGCGGAGGACAGTGACCAGCATCGCCGGGTGCTCGCCGTACTGACCTACCTGCGTTCCTGACTCTTGAGTTGTGCTGACCCCTCGGGCTGGCCCGCCGTCGAGCGGGGCGGCTCCGCTCGGCGGTCCCTCCTTGCCAGTGAGGGGTCGCTGGCCGGTCCGCGCGGCATCGCGCGCGGACCTGGCCGCTCGGGGTTCTAGCCGAGCGCGTCGACCAGCTTCTTGCGCTGCTGGGCGCCCAGGCCGCCGAGGCGGCGCTTCTCGTCGACGCCCGCCTCCTCCATCAGCGCGGTGGCCTTGGCCGGACCCACGCCCTTGACGGCGCGGAGCGCCTGGGAGACCTTGATCTTCTTCGCGATGTCGTCGTCGCGCTCGAGCAGCTGAGCGAACGTCAGCTCGCCCGCCTTGACCTTGGCCAGGAGGGCCGTGCGCGCGGCACGGGCCTCGGCGGCCTTGGCCAGAGCGGCTTGACGCTGCTCGGGGGTGAGAGTGGGAAGTGCCATCTCAGTTCTCTCCTCGGGGAGTTACGTTCGGGTTCTTGTTACCCGTGGTGCAGTGGCTAATCATGGCGGATACCAGCGGTTCGTGTTGCGGAAAGCGCCCGCTCAGCGTGCAGACCACACCGACGCGGCCGCTTCGGCACAGGCCACGTCCTGCGTGACGGTGCCTCCGCTGACCCCTATGCCGCCGACCACGCGTTCTTCCTCACCGTAGCCCGACCAGAGCGGGACGCCACCTCCGAAGCACACGAAACGGCCGCCCGCCAGGCCCGACAGCTCCCCTCCCGGAGCGGTCAGCGCGGGCAGGTCGGAGGTGGATCGGCGCAGGGCCACGGAGGTGTACGCCTTGCCCTGCGCGAGCACCGGCCCGGAGATCTCCGCACCGTCCATACGCTGGAAAGACACCAGATTCCCGCCCTCGTCCACGACCGCGACGGAGATCGACGCGCCCTCGCGGAACGCCTGCTTCAAGGCCGCCTCCGTCATGCGGAGCGCGAGTTCGAGATTCACGCGTGCATCCCTCTGGTCATGATTTGTTTCGCGCATTGGACCCTTCCATGCGTACCGTCCGCGGCCGGGCCCGGCAAGATCATCAAGGTGACCTTCTGATCGGAGGCGTTATAGCGGCCTTTATCCCTCCAAGGTGGAATGCGTCACACTTTGCTGCTCGGGCGTGTCGCGACCCTGGTCAGGGTGGCTTTTCCGCCAGAGTTCGAGGCCCTCGGTCGTGAGGAAAGCGTCGAAGACCGACTCCATGGCGCCGAGGAGCGAGCCGCGCCAGCCCAGCGCCGAACCCTCGATCCTGGGCGGCCGGTCGCGGCGGATCGCCATGAGGCCCGGCTCGTACGCCTCCAGGAGGGCCCGCCCGGCCCGCTCCCACAGCTGCACGCCGTGCCCGGACAGGGTGACCACCTCGGGGTCGTGGGCGTTCACGAGGGCGGCGATGCCGCGTCCCAGCGCCCTGGCGGTGGCCTCGACCGCCTCCGGGCTCGTGGCCAGCACGTGCTCGGCCTGCTCGCGTCCCCTGCCGCCGCCGTAGGCGAGGCCGACCTGGCGGAGCAGGGCGTTCGCGCCGACGTCCATGCCCCAGCAGCCGACCGCGCCGCACGGGCAGAGGCGGTCGCCGCCGGTCAGCGGCATGTGGCCGAACTCGGCGCCGGTGCCGCCCGCCCCGGCGACCGGCCGGCCGTCCACGACCAGCACGCCGCCCAGGTCGAAGTCGACGTGCAGGTGCAGGCCCACCCCGACGCCCTGCAACCGGCCCCGCCGCGCCTCGGCCAGGGCGGCCAGCGCGGTGTCGTTGCCGACGACGGGCGCGCCGAGACCTTCGGGCGCTACGTCCCCGCCGGGGGAGGGGGCGGTCAGGAGGGCGGGGACGTCGACCGCGCGCCAGCCCAGGTGGGCGATGTCCACCAGGCCGCCGTGGCGGACCGGGCCGGCCAGCGCGACCCCGACGCCGATCACCCGGTGCCCGAGGCGGCGTCCGTGGGTGGCGATGGCCGCGCCGAGGGTGCCGAGCGCGCCCTGCGGCGTCCCGTCGTGCGGGCGCACCTCCAGCACCGTGACCCGCCCGCCCAGCTCGCACGCCGCCAGCTCCCACGCGTCCTCCCGCACGTCCACGGCCAGCGCGACCGGCCCGGACGGATGCGGCCCCGGCACCTGCGTCGGCCGCCCGCGCGTGTGCTCCGGGGCCGGCTCCTCGTGCAGCAGCCCGTCCTCCACCAGCCCCGCGACGAGCACCGAGGCCGTGCCCCTGGCCAGGTGCAGGTCGCGGGTGAGCTGGGACCTGGTGCGGGCGGCCCCGCAGTCGTGGACCGCGCGCAGCAGCCTGACCCGGTTGTGCGCGCGAAGCTCGCCACTCGTCGTAGCTCCATTCACGAACACAGTTTATGCTCTAGCCGTGAACAAAAGCCTCACTGATGCCAGACGAGCACGTGTCGCAGTTTTTGGGTTCTTCTTCCTTGCCGGTTTTGTCATGGGTTTGTGGGCGGCCGGGCTGCCGTCGCTGAACGACCGGCTCGAGCTCGGCCCCGCCCGGCTGGGCAGCGTCCTGCTGCTCATCTCGGGCGGGGCGCTCGTGTCGATGCTGGTGGCCGGGCCGCTGGTCGACCGGTGGTCGAGCCGGCGGGTGTGCTGGTTCGCCGGTCCGTTCTCCGGCCTGGTGCTGCTCGGGCCCGCGCTCGCGCCCTCGTACTGGGCGCTGGCGGCGCTCGCGGTGCTGTTCGGGATGGGGCTGGGGGTGACCGAGGTCGCCATGAACGCCCACTCCGTCGAGGTCGAGCGCCGCTACGGGCGGCCGATCATCTCGGCCTTCCACGGCACGTGGAGCCTCGGCGGCGCGGCGGGGGGCGGGCTCACCTCCCTCGTGCTGCAGGCCGGGCTGGACCCGCAGGCCCTGCTGATCGCGGCGGCGCTCGTGGTGCCGTTCCTGTACGTCCCGGCGGCGCGCCTGCTGCTGCCCGACCCGCCCGAGCACGCCGCCTCCGCCGAGTCCGCCTCCGGCTCGGGGAACTCGCTGCGCTGGGGGCTGATCGCGCTGCTGGGGCTGGCCGCGTTCGCCGGGCACCTGAGCGAGGGGGCGGCCATCGACTGGGCCGCGCTGCACGCCCGCTGGGTGCTGGAGACCGATCCGGCCATGGCGCCGCTGGCGTACACGATCTTCTCGGTGGCCATGACCACCGTGCGGCTGCTCGGGGACCCCATCAGGGCCCGCCTCGGATCCGTGCGGACGATCCAGCTCGCCGGGCTGTTCGCCACCGCCGGGTACGTCCTGGTGCTCGTCTCGCCGCTGGCGGGGGAGAGCCTGCGGGTGGCGTGCGCGTGGACCGGGTGGGCGCTGGCCGGGGTCGGGCTGGCCACCGTGGTGCCCGTGCTGTTCAGCGCCGTGGGGGCGGCCGGTGGCCGGGTCGGGCGGGCGCTGGCCATGGTGACCGCCTTCGGGTACAGCGGGTTGTTGCTGGGGCCGGCCGTGCTGGGGTACGTGGCCGAGGCGACGTCGTTGCCGGTGGCGCTGATCATCCCGGCCGTGCTGGCCGCCGTGGTCACGCTCACCGGCTCCCCGGCCATCCGCGCGCTGCTCCGCCTCTCCGCCCCGGCCGCCGCCGGTCCGGGCGCGGTCTCCGGTGCCGCCGCCGGGCGGGACCCGGGTGCCGGCAGCGAACGCGGGCACGAGGTCGCACCCGAGCCCGCTCGCGACTGACCCGCCTGGCAGGTCCCGCCGCCGCCCGTCCGCGTCCCCGTCGCGGGGCGGGTGGCGGCGGAGGCGGCGGGGTCCTTTACCTGCCGTAATTTGCCAACATGGCCCCTGAGCTGGTGTTATGCGATCGTGACTTGACCTGCAAGTTACATCCAGGTTTCATGTCCCCCACACGGTAAACGTTTACAGATTGCCTTCCGTAAACGTTTACACCTCAGGGAAGGACAGTCTTGGCCGACGGACCCACGATCAACACGATCGCCGAGCGCGCCGGTGTCTCGATCGCCTCCGTCTCGCGGGTGCTGAACGGCCTGCCGACCAGGCAGGAGACCGTGCGCAAGGTGATGGCCGCCGCCGACGAGCTCGGCTACGTGCGCAACGCCGTGGCCAGGTCGCTCAAGTCGCGCCGCACCCACCAGGTCGCCTTCGCCATGGCGGACGTCGGCAACCCCGCCTACCTGGCCATGCTCCGCGAGATCCAGCCGGTGCTGAAGGCCGCCGGATACCGCCTCGTCCTGCACTCCACCGACGCCGTCGTGGCCGACGAGATCGACGTGCTGCACAGCCTGGGCGAGCGGTACGTGGACGGGCTGATCATGAGCCCCCTGCGCGTCACCGAGGCCCACCTCGAGATGCTGGCCGCGGCCAGGGCGCCCGTCGTGATCATCGGCTCGGTCCCCGAGGGGACGCGCGTGGACAACGTACGCGCCGACTCGCGGACCGGCGTCAGGCTGGCGGTCGATCACCTCTACTCGCTCGGCCGCCGCCGCATCGCCATGATCAACGGCCCCCTCGACACCGTGCCCGGCGCCGCCCGCGGGGCCGCGTACCGGGAGGCGCTGGCCGACCTCGGCCTGGCCTACGACGAGAACCTCGTGCAGATCGGCGACTTCTACCGCGCGGAAGGGGGCCGGGCGGTGGCGGAATTGCTCGCCCGGGTGCCCGACGTGGACGCGCTGATGTGCGCCAACGACCTGATCGCGCTCGGCGCCCTCGACGTGCTGCGCGCCGCGGGCAAGCGGGTGCCGGAGGACGTGGCGGTGGTCGGCATGGACGACACCGACCTGGCCGCGGCCTCGTGGCCGTCGCTGACCAGCGTCTCGCTGGGCTCCGCCGAGCGCGGCAAGGCCGCCGCCGAGCTGCTGCTCGACCGGCTGCAGGGCGGCGACCGCGAACCCCGCCTGGTCACGGTGCCGCCGCGCCTCGTCGTACGGGCGTCCACGGCCGGGTCCGAGGCCATCGAGTACGAGCGCACGGATCGGAAGGAGGGCGGGGCGTGACGGCGACCGTGACGAGACCGGCGCCCCCGCGGAGACCGCGGGCCAAGCGCCGCGGGATCTCGCGCGAGACGCGGGAGATGTGGCTGCTGATGCTCCCGGCGATGGTGCCGGTGCTGCTGTTCAGCGTGGGCCCGCTGCTGTACGGCATCGGCCTGGCGTTCACCGACGCCCGCAACACCCGCGTCCACGAGACGAGCTTCGTGGGCCTGGAGAACTTCGTCCAGCTGCTGTCCGACGACGACTTCTGGTCCTCGTTCCGGATCGGCGCGATCTGGGCGGTGTCGGTGACCGTGCTGCAGTTCCTGGCCGCGCTCGGCCTGGCGCTGCTGCTCAACCAGAACCTGCGCTTCAGGAGCGTGGCCCGGGTGCTGGCGGTGGTGCCGTGGGCGATGCCGCCGGTGGTCATCGGCCTGATGTGGAAGCTCGTCTACCACCCCGACGCGGGCATCCTCAACGACGTGCTCGGCACCGACATCAACTGGCTCGCCGACTTCTCGCTCGCGCTGCCCGCGATCATCGTGGTCGGCATCTGGACCGGCATGCCGCAGACCACGGTCGTGCTGCTGGCGGGCCTGCAGGGTGTCCCCAAGGAGCTCTACGAGGCGGGCGAGGTGGACGGCGCCGGTCGGTGGCGGCGGTTCTGGAACATCACGCTGCCCCAGCTCCGCCCCGTCATCGTGGCGATCACCTCGCTGGACTTCGTCTGGAACATCAACCAGTTCGGCCTGGTCTACGTGCTCACGCAGGGCGGGCCCGGCGGCCAGACCCGGCTGCCGATGTTGTTCGCCTACGAGGAGGCGTTCAGGTATCGCTTCGCCGGTTACGCCTCGATGCTCGGCCTCGCGATGGCGATCGTCGTGCTGGCGGTGCTCGGGCTCTACCTGTGGCGGCAGATGAGGGAGGCCAAGTGATGGGGCGCGTCTCACAGTACGCGGCGCTGCTGGCGTACATCGTCTTCCTGGCGTTCCCGCTGGTCTGGCTGCTATCCACGGCGCTGAAGACGCCGCAGGAGATGGCCATGGCGGATCCCACCTGGATCCCGCGCGACCCCACGCTGGCCAACTTCAGCGATGCGTTCGGCGAGCAGGACCTCGTCGGCGCGGCCACGCGGAGCCTGGTCGTGGCGTTGTTCAGCAGCGTGATCACGGTGCTGATCTCGCTGCCCGCCTCCTACGCGATGGCGCGCTACCGCAGCCTGGTCAACAAGATCGCGATCGGGTGGGTGCTGGTCAGCCAGGTGTTCCCGTTCATCCTGATCATCATCCCGCTCTTCATGATCCTGCGCGACCTGGAGCTGGTGAACACGCTGCCGGGCCTGGTGGTCGTGCACGTGACGTTCACGCTGCCGTTCGCGCTGTGGATGCTGCAGGGATACGTGCGCGCGGTGCCGCGCGAGCTGGAGGAGGCGGCGTCCGTGGACGGCGCGACCCGGCTGCGCGCGATCGTCAGCGTGGTCGCCCCGCTGCTCGCGCCCGGCGTGGTGGCGACGTTGCTGTTCTCGTTCATCTCGTCCTGGAACGAGTTCATGTTCGCGCTCGTGATCCTCCAGGACCCCGACGTCATGACGCTCCCGCTCACGCTGGTGAGGTTCACCGGCCCGGAGGGAGTGGCCAGGCTCGGACCGCTGGCCGCGGCGTCGCTCATGGCGACGATCCCGAGCCTGATCTTCTTCGCAATCATCCAGCGGCGATTGAAGTCCGGCCTGATGGCCGGCGCCGTCAAGGGCTAGGAGGCTCATATGCGAATCAAGTCCGCTTTGGCGGCGGCGGCGCTCCTCACGCTGGCCGCCGCGTGCGGCGGGGGAGGCGGTGGCGAGCCGTCGTCCGCGCCCAACGAGCCCGTCAAGCTCAATTTCCTCAGCCTGGCGTGGCAGAAGGAATCCGTCGCCGCGAACAAGCAGCTCGTGGACGAGTGGAACAAGGCCAACCCCACCATCCAGGTCACCTACGTCCAGGGCAGCTGGGACAACGTCAACGACCAGCTCGTCACCCAGTTCGCCGGTGGCACGGCGCCCGACGTCATCCACAACGACTCGCCCGCGCTGTCCGGCTTCGCCAGTGACGGCTACCTGCTCGACCTGAGCGACAAGCTGCCCGCCGAGCTCAAGAGCGACATCCCGCAGTCCGCCTGGGACACCGTCACCTTCGACGGCGGCAAGGGCGAGCAGGGCGTCTACGGCGTGCCGTTCCTGCAGGAGTCGCAGGTCATCATCGCCAACAAGAAGCTGCTGGACGAGGCCCAGGTACGCGTCCCCACCGCGGACAACCCGTGGACGTGGGACGAGTTCTCCGAGGCCGCCAAGAAGATGACCAAGGGCGGCGCCTTCGGCGTGGCCTGGCCGATGAAGTCGCCGGTCAACAAGACGCTCAACCTGGCGCTCAACTTCGGCGGCACGTTCTTCCAGACGGCCGAGGGCAAGACCACCGTCAAGGTCGGCCCCGAGGAGCGCGAGGTGCTCCAGCGCATCCACGACCAGCTCTACAAGGACAAGTCCGCCGACCCGGCCGCCCTCGGCCAGGGCACCGCGGACCCGCTGCCCGCGTTCTACAAGGGCAAGTTCGCGCTGCTCCCGGCCGGCGTCTACCTGCGCCAGCAGGTCGTCGAGCAGGCTCCCGAGGGGTTCGAGTGGGTCACCCTGCCCGCGCCCAAGGGCACCAGCGCCCAGCAGGGCGCGGTCTCGCAGACGCTGTCGATCGCGCAGGACAGCAAGCACCCCGACGAGGCGATGAAGTTCATCTCGTTCTTCCTGAACGGGCCGAACCAGGCCAAGCTCGCCAAGGGCGACTGGCTGCTGCCGACTTCCCAGACGGCCGCCGCCGACCCGGCGATGACCACGAAGGACAACGGCTGGGACGTGGCCACCGCCTCCGCGAAGAACCTGGTCGTGGCGCCGTTCCTGAAGGTGAACGGGTTCGACGAGTGGAAGAGCAAGGTCGCCACTCCGGTGCTGCAGGAGTACTTCGCCAATAAGATCACCATCGACGAGGCGGCCACGAAGCTCGTCCAGGAGGGCAACGAGGTGTTGGAGCGGTACCAGCGTTGACTTCGTTGAGGGAGAGAGCCCGGGGGTGCCTGCTCGGCCTGGCGGCCGGCGACGCCCTCGGGGCCCCGGCCGAGAACCTGTCGCCGGCGGAGATCCGCCGGCGGTGGGGCAGGCTCACCGAGATCGAGGGCGGGGGCACCGATGACACGGAATACGCCATCTTCGCGGCCTCGCTGCTGGTACGGCACGGCCACGCGCTGACCGCCGCGGACGTGGCGGCGGCGTACCGGGAGGAGATCATCCCCCGGGTGACGGGCCCGATGCGCGGCGCCGGCTTCTCCGAGCTGGGCACCATCGAAGCGCTTCGCCGCGGGCTGGAGCCGCCGCTGACCGGGCTGGTGCACTCGCACGGCTGGTCCGACGGGCTCGCGATGCGGGCCGCGCCCTACGGGATCTTCTGCCCGGGCGATCCGGCGGAGGCCGCCCGGCTGGTCGAGCAGGACGGGCTGGTCAGCGGGTCGGGCGAGGGCATACTCGGCGGCCGCGCGGTCGCCGGGGCGGTGGCCGCCGCGATGGGCGGGGCCGCGCCCGGCGAGGTGGTGTCGGCGGCGCTGTCGGTGATCCCGGCGGACTCGTGGACGGCACGGAACCTCGTACGCGCCCGCGCGGCGCTCGGCCCGTCCCCCGACCCCGGCGACCCCGACGTCATCGAGGCCCTGCACGAGGCCGTCGTGGTCAGGCACTACCCCTGGACCGACGTCGCGCCCGAGGCCGTCGCGCTGGCCCTGGCCGCCTTCCTGGCCGCGGACGGCGACGTCGAGACGTCCGTGACCTTCGGCGTGAGCCTGGGCCGCGACGCCGACACGATCGGCGCCATCGCCGGTGCCGTGGCCGGGGCCGGGCGGGGAGAGGGCGGCGTGCCCGCCCGCTGGGCCGCCAGGATCGGGGCCGTGACGGGCAAATGCCTGCCCGTCGTGGCCGGAAGACACGTGCTGGACACCGCCGACGAGCTCGCCGACGAACTCGCCGACGAACCGGCGGGAGGGCTGTAGATCGCAATGTCGGGGGACAGAATCAGGGGAGCCTTCGCCGGGCTCGCCACCGGCGACGCGGCCGGGTGGCCGGCGGCCAGGCACCGGGCGGCGCTGCACGCGCCCTGGAGCCGCCGCCTGCACCGCGAGCTGGACGCGTTCGCCGAGGAGCACCGGGTCACCACGTTGCCGGTGCCGTTCGCGCTGAACCAGCCGGTCGCGCCGCTGCGGATCGGGCCGTCCGACGACGCCGAGTGGCTCGCGTGGACGGCGCTCACCATCGACCGGCCCAGGGCCGGGGCGTTCAGGGAGCTGATCGCCCCGGACGGGGAGTCGCCGCGCGTCAGGGCGCGCATCTCCGTGGCGACCGCGCTGGACAACCTGGCCAGGGGCGTCGAGCCGCCCGCTTCCGGGCACGACAACCCGCACCACTTCGACGACGCCGCCGCCGTCAGGGCCGTCGCGTTCGGGGCCCTGGGAAGGGACCCCGCGCCGGACGCCCAGGTGACGAACGCCGGCGACGGCGTGCTGGGCGCC
>NZ_JBQQCB010000034.1:0-91713 GCF_052246675.1 Nonomuraea sp. KM90
GCCAGGCCCACCGCGCGCAGCGCCACCGCTGCGGAGGCCAGGTCACCGGCGGCCCGCGCCTCCCTGGCGATGCCCTCCGCCAACTTGACCGACCGCGCCGGGTCGGTGTCCGCCAGGCGCAGCGCCTCGCGGGCTCGCTGCTGGCCGGGGCTGACAGTCACACCTGAGAGAAACGCGGAAACGAATGCGGTGTCAAATGCATATTTACCGGCCGCGGGTGTATCAAGGCCGGGCGAGCGCTTTCTGATTCTGGCGAGACGGTGACCGTCCACCACGGAAGGAGCGCTCACCATGTCACGTGTGTTCGGCGCCAGAGAGATCTACGAATCGGGTCAGCTCGTGGTGGCCCTGCCCTACGAGGACTTCGTCTGCCGGGAGCTGAACAGGCTGGCCACCAGCCGCTACGCCTCGGTCGCCGACCGGAGCGAGCTGCTCGGGCTCGCGCTGGTGGAGATCGAGGACACGGACGCGGTGCCGGACAAACTCCTGGTCCATTATCCGGATTTCAAAATGGATCAGGCGTACACCCGTTCCCCGAATGCCATAGATCGTATTCTCGCGCTGCTGCGGCACCACTTCGACCGGACGCTCGAAGGTTATGTGCCGGAGATGGGGAAGAACCGCGTCGCCCAGGTCCGCGGCGAGCCGTACGTCGACGGCGGCGGCGAGGGCGACCCCGACCCGGCCGAGGCCGCGGGCTGGGACATCAGGCCCGGAGGCGAGGGGAAGGGCATCTCGATCGGCGTCTTCGACACGCAGATCGACGACGAGCACCCCTACTTCGCGGACAAGACCGTCGAGACCCGGCCGCAGGATCGGCTCCGGAGGACCGGCGGCCCGCCCAAGCACACCGAGGGGCACTCGACCATGATCACGGGGATCATCCTCAGGGAGGCCCCGGGAGCGGGCGTGACCGTCCGCCAGGTCCTCGACTCGGTGGCCTCCGTCAACGCGTGGACGCTGGCCAAGGCGCTGGCCGATTTCGCCTGGCAGGCACCCGACCTGCTCAACCTCTCCCTCGGGGAGTTGCACACCGACGACGGCAGGACGCCGCTCATCTTCGAGGCGATCGTCCGGTTGTTCCCCAACACGCTGATCCTCGCGGCGGGCGGGAACCACGGGAACATCGACCCCGGGAAGATGCCCGGCCTGCCGCAGGGCCTCAGCAGGAGCGCGCCCACCTGGCCGGCGGCGATGCCCGAGGTCGTCTCCGTGGGCAGCCTCACCGCGGACATGAAGCTCGCGCCCTTCACGCCGAAGATCGTCCCTGCGGGTGCCGAGGAGCCGGTGGCGCCGCCGTGGCTCAGGTACGGGATCTGCGGCGTCCAGGTGCGCGGCACGTATCTCAGGGGTGAGGTCAGCATCGAGCGCCGGGGCCCGATGGGCCAGCTCCTCGTCGACCTGCGGACCAAGAACGGCAAGACGATCCCGAACCCCGAGCCGCGCGAGTTCCCCAAGGACGGCTACGCGACGTGGTCGGGCGCCTCGTTCGCCACGGCCAGGCTGACCGGGATCGTCGCCCGCACGATGGCGGCCAACCGGCTGAAGGGCCGCAGCGGCGCGCTCAAGGCCCTTGACATGTTGACGCCCCAGGACGGCATCCTCAAGTTCAACCCGTAGACGGCTCTCAGGGGGTCCCCATGGGTGACGAATCGGCAGTCATCAATCTCGTCGTCCGAGCCCGCGACGGGGACCAGAGCGCCTGGGACGCCATCATCGACCGGTACGCCTCGCTGGTCTGGTCGATCTGCCGCCGCTACGGCCTCGGCCGGCTCGACGCCGACGACGTCGGGCAGACCGTCTGGTTACGCCTGCTGGAGAACCTCGCCCGGCTGCGGGAGCCGGCGGCGCTGCCCGGCTGGCTGGAACGGACGACCAGGAACGAATGCCTGCGCGTGCTGAAGTCGACGCGCAGGCTCGAACGTACGGAGGAACGGATCAAAAGGGAGCCGCACGAGCACGTCGACCCCTTCGACGAACTACTCCGAGAAGGCATCGCTCTGCGGCACAACGCGATGCTCCGGGAGGCGTTCGCGCAGCTCCCGGATCGCTGCCGGGAGCTGCTCCACCTGCTCATGGGAGATCCGCCGGCGAGTTACGAGGAGATCAGCCGGCGGCTCGGGAAGCCGATCGGCAGCATCGGCCCGCAGCGGGCCCGATGCCTGGCGGCGCTGCGGAAGAAGCTCGCCGAGATGGAACCGGCCGGTGTAGGCACCGAGTCCACGGGAAGGTGAAAATCATGTCAAGCCCGTGGAAGAGCGAGAGCGACGACGTCCTCCTGGCCGCGTTGAAAAGGGCTCTGGCGGAGCCCGACGGTGTCCCCGCCGAATTCGTGACGACCGGGAAAGCGCTTTTCGGCCTGCAGTCGCTGGAGGCCGAGCTGGCCGCTCTCACCTACGACTCCTCCGCCGCGCCGCTGGAGGAGCCGGCCGGGAGCCGGGGTGACGTCGCGATGGTCCGGCTGGTGACGCTCTCCTCGTCGGCGGCGATCATCGAGCTCGGGTTCGCGGAGCAGGAGGTCGTCGGCCAGATCATCCCCACGGCCCCCGACTCCTCCTGCGGCCCGGGCGACGTCGACGTCAAGACGCTCTCCGGCCACGTCATCACGGTCCCGCTGGACGAGGCCGGCCGCTTCCGGGTCCGGCCGACGCCGGCGGAGGCGTTCCGCCTGGTCTGCCGGCCCGCGGACGCCGCGGAGGTGCCGACCGTCTGGATCCCGCGCTAGCCGCCGTCCGGATCGCGCGCCGGGCGCGCGACACCCGCCGCCGCGCGGGTCAATGATCTTGATCCGGCGCTCGGCCGACCACAATCATGGCCCGGTGGACTACTACCTGATCTCCGCGACAGCGGGCGACCGATCGCCCGCAGGCCTCCTGGTGGAGGAGTTCGTCCTGTGTGACGACTACACGGCGGCCGGCATCGACGGCGCCGAGTGGAGACCGGACACCGGAGCCTGGTCCGCCTCGGCCGAGCTGAGCCGGGCCATCCGCGCCGACACCGCGCTGCGCGGGCGGGTGACGCCGGTGAGCAGGCAGGAGGCGTGCGCCGCATTCGCCCGCCTCGGGGGCGGCGAGCTGCCGGAGGAGGCCGGGCTGCGCACCCTGTTCCAGGAGCGCCGCCACCTGCCCACGACGGCCCCGCTCAACCTGGGCAACGGCTCCGGGGCGCGCCGCTACCGCATCCTGTTCGCCGGGGAGCTCGGCGCCGACGGGCTGGCGAACGCGCGTACGGCCCTGCGGCTGGAGCCCACCGGCGACCCGCGCGTGGTCGGCAAGGCCTCGGCCAGCTCCGGCGGCCACGGCTTCACCTGGGAGCTGCGCCGGATCGGCGCCGGCATCGCCTGGTGCGTGGACGTGACCGCGCGGCTGGGCGCGGGCCCGGTCACCACGCTCGGCGCCCTGCTGCACCATCACCGGCAGGCGGTCCGCGAGCAGGGCCTCATCCCCGTCACCGTGGAGCGCTTCGCCTAGGAAAGCAGCGGCATAGCCCGGCAACTGTCACATTTCGCCGCCCTAATCGGTCGTACTCATGACGATGCAACCGAGCCGGGTGCGGGGTGACGATGAAAGTCGGCTCATTGGCCAGGGCGCTGGACGACCGCGTCGGCGGCGCCCGATTCCTGAACAGGGCGATGCGCAAGGCGTTCGCCAACCACTGGACGTTCCTGTTGGGGGAGATCGCCCTCTACGCGTTCGTGGTCGTCCTGATCACGGGCGTCTTCCTCACCTTCTTCTTCAAACCGAGCATGCAGGAGGTCGTCTACAACGGCGCGTACGTGCCGCTGCGCGGCGTCACGATGAGCGAGGCGTACGCGTCCTCCCTCGAGATCAGCTTCGAGGTGCGCGGCGGCCTGCTGATCCGGCAGATGCACCACTGGGGCACCCTGATCTTCCTCGGCGGGATCGTGGTGCACCTGCTGCGCAACTTCTTCACCGCCGCCTTCCGCAAGCCCCGCGAGCTGAACTGGCTGATCGGCGTGACCCTGTTCGGGCTGGTGATGCTCAACGGGCTGTTCGGCTACTCGCTGCCCGACGACCTGCTGTCCGGCGCGGGGCTGCGCATCCTGCACGGCGTGCTGATCTCGATACCGCTGGTGGGGACGTACCTGGCGATGTTCCTGTTCGGCGGGGAGTTCCCCGGCGGCGACATCATCCCCCGGCTCTACAGCCTGCACGTGCTGCTGATCCCCGCCTTGCTGCTCCTGCTGATCCCGCTGCACGCGGTGGTGCTGACGTGGTACCAGACGCACACGCAGTTCCGGGAGAAGGGGGTCGGCAACCGCCAGGTGAGCGGGATCCCGTTCTACCCCGCGTTCCTGGCGAAGACGACGGCGTTCCTGCTGTGGGTGACCGGGGTGGTCGCGCTGCTGGCCACGGTGTTCCAGATCAACCCCATCTGGCTGTACGGGCCGTACGTGCCCAGCACGGTCAGCGCCGGCTCCCAGCCCGACTGGTACATGGGGTTCCTGGAGGGCGCGCTGCGGCTCATGCCGCCGTGGGAGTTCACCGTGTCCGGCTTCACCGTGACCATGAGCGTGCTGATCCCCGCGCTGGCGGCGCCGGGGCTGCTGTTCACCGGCCTGGCGCTCTACCCGTTCGTGGAGCGGTGGGTCACCCGTGACAACACCGTGCACAACCTGCTCGACCGGCCGCGCAACGCGCCGAAGCGGACGGGGCTCGGGGTCGCGGGCGTCGTGTACTACGGGGTGCTGTGGGCGGCCGGGGGCAACGACGTGATCTCCTCCACCTTCGACATCTCGCTGAACGCGACGACGTGGATCTTCCGCGTGGCGTTCGTCGTGGGGCCGGTGCTGGCGTACGAGGTCACCCGGCGGCTCTGCCTGGGGCTGCAGGAGCGTGACCGGCACACGGTCGAGCACGGCGTGGAGACCGGCGTGATCGTCCGCGGGCCCGAGGGCGGGTTCACCGAGGTCGAACGGCCGGTCACCGAGGAGGAGCAGGTGGCGCTCGTGCCGCCGGCCTCCCCTGCCCCGCCCGCGCTGACGCCGGCGGCCAACGGGGACGTCCCGCCCCCGGCCGGCCGCCGGATCCGCGACGCGCTCCAGCGCTCCTGGAGCCGCGACTGATCGCCGTCCCCGCGGTCCCGGGGTCAGGGGACCGGGACCGCGGGGACGGTCACCGGGCCGAGGAGCGGGTTGAGCACGTCCGCCTGCGACAGCCCGGCCGGGACGATCACGTCGAGCGCCTTCGGCACCGTGCCCGGGTCCACCGCGCACAGCGGGCCGGTGCCGCCGGGCGCGCACACCCCGAACTGGTACGGCTGCGGCGTCGCGGCGAACCCCCTGGCCTGGTCGGCGCTGAACCCGTCCTGGCCGGTGAGCACCACGGCGAAGCGCCACCCCGGCCCCGGCGTGCCGAAGGCCGTCCTGGGCAGGGCGATCGTGATCGTCCGCGTGGTGCCGGACGCCCGGACCGCCGCGCCCGCCACGGCCGTTCCCGCGGCGGTCACCCACACCGGCGCGGCGAACCCCTGCGCCTCCACCCGCTGCGACCAGGCGTCCTGCTCGGCGATCCGGTGGTTGCGCTGCGGGAACGCCGCCTCCGTCGAGGTCGTGGCCACGGCCGGGTCCCGCACGTAGACGTCGAGGAGCTGAGCGCCCATCTGGTTGCCGAAGGTGGGGCTGAGGTCGCGCAGCTCGGCGCGCAGGTAGACGGTGCTCGCGTCCGTGATGACCTGGAACCTGCGCAGGTCGAACGCCCCGTCGTGGAAGTCGGCGGCCGTCGGGTAGGCGTAGGTGCCGGGGCCGTCGTCGTCGCCGTCCGGGTCGGCGACGTCGAGCACGGTCGTGGCGCCCACGATGTCGCCGATGACCGTGCGCCGCGCGTACGCGGTGCGGCCGTCGGGGGCGGTCGCCGTGACGGTGAGCACGACCTCCCCGAACGAGACCGGGGCCACGGCCGAGAAGGCGCCGTCCGAGCCCGCGCGCACCGAGACGACCCGGGTGGGGGCGCCGGTGTCGATGGGCGTGGCGGCGAGGTCTACCCGCGCTCCCGGGGCCGTGGTGCCCTCGACGGCCACCGACGAGCCGGGGACCGCGGTGCCGTCGGCCGGGGCGGTGACGGTGAGCGGGGCGGCCTGCGGCATGGTCGCGTAGCGGCGCCGTACGACGTCGGGCTGCTCGACGGGCCTGGTGGAGCCGAGGGACAGGACGAGCCGGACGACCTGGGCCTGCGCCCACGTCAGCGGGGACGCCGAGCCGGCGGGCCCGCCGTCGCGGAAGCCGATGGAGGCGGTGGCCGGGTCGGTGCCGTACGGGGAGGCGGCCAGGTCGGGGTTCTCCCACGCCTGCTCGGGGATCAGGCCGGTGCCCGACGCCATCCCGCGCATGGCCGACAGCAGCGCGGCGGCCGTGCCGGGGTCGCGGGTCTGCAGCGCCTGCTCGGCCCGCTCGCCGGCCAGGACCGGCCACACGTGGCCCGAGCCCGTGTTGCCGGTGGGCCACGGCCGGCCGGACGGCGCGCAGGAGGTGGGGTCGGGCTCGTGGCAGTCGCCGTAGCCGTCCTCGGTGCCGGGGGTGTCGGAGCCGTAGCGGTACCAGCCGGGGCCGCGGGCGGTGGTGCGCCTGAGCACGCGGTCCACGACCGGCAGGCTGGCCAGCACGTCGGGGTCGCCGGGCGGCAGGATGCCCAGCCGGGTCAGCTCCAGAAAGCCCGCGTCCACCACGCGCCGCTGGTCCTCGGTGGGACCGCCGTTGCCCAGGTTGTACGACACCGCCGCGTCCGGGTCGCCGGTGCGCGACAGGCGCAGGAAGTAGCGGGGCGCGTACGGGCCGGTCGTGGTGACCGTCCACGCCTTGACCGAGCGGGCGAAGTGGTCGGCCGTGGCCCGGTAGATCCTGGCCCGGTCCTGGTCGCCCTGCCGGACGGCGATCTCCCCGGCCGCGACCAGCCCGGCGATCTGGGCCGCGATCGTGGACGGCGAGAATCCGGACTGCTCCTCCCACCGCTCCACGCCGAACGCGGGCCCGTGCGAGACCACGAAGTCGGCCGCCGCCCGCACGTGCGGCCACAGCCCGGCGTCGCCCGCCAGCCCCGCCTGGTAGGCCATGAGGAGCGGGTACGCGGTCTCGTCGAGCTGGTCGCCGCCGGAGTCCGGGGCCAGTTTCCCGTTCAGCAGGGAGTTGCGCGGCAGCCGGCCGTCGGGCAGCTGCTGGCGTTCCAGCAGGAAGCGGGCGGTGCTGCGGGCGGTGGCCACGTCGCCGGCGGCGAGGAAGCCGGTGAACGCCTCGTACAGGTCGCGGGAGAACACCTCGCGGTAGGAGCCGAAGTAGACCGCCTTGCCGCCGACCAGCTCCCCGGCGCCGACCGCCTGCCCCCACGGGCTGGCCAGGGACGCCACGACCGCCCCGGGGAACGTCTTGTCTTCGCTGGCCTTCAGCACGTTCGCCGACAGCCGGTAGAGGTCGCCCAGCCCGTCCGGCGGCCTGCGGAGCCCGGCGTCGTAGGCGGCCCAGCCGGCCTCGTACCGGGCCCGGGTGCTCTCGAACGGGCGGGCGGCGGCCTCCCCGGCGGTGCGCAGCGCGGCGGCCCGGCTCCGCCCGAAGCCGAGCGCGAACGTCACCTCTCCCCTGCCGTCGATCGGCAGCCGGGCGGTGGCGGCCACGTTGCCGGAGGGGGCCTCGGTGTAGGGGGTGAGCTCGCGGGCGGCGTCGAGCTGGGCGATGCCGTCGCCGGGCGTGCCGGCGTACCCGACGCTCGCCCGCGGCAGGCGCCGCTCGGCCCGCAGCGCCAGGTACGTGGGGACGGCGTAGTCGCGGGCCGGGGCGGAGGTCTCGGTGTTGGCGTCCCAGACGACGGGGGCGCCGGTGGGGCCGTCCACCACGCCGCTGTCGGCGCCGCCGTTGGGCTGCCCGCCACCGCCGTTGCCGTTCACGCTCGCGTCGAGCCGCACGTACAGCCGCAGGCCGGCGGGCTGGAGGCGGGTGCGCACGACGACGGCGTCGCTGCCCGGGTCGGTGACGTAGGTGGTGGTCAGGCGGTAGCGGCCGCTCCGGCCGGCCGAGGTGATCGTGCAGGTCATTCCGGAGCGGTCGGTGCTCACCTGGTAAGTGGTGTCACGGGCCTGCAGCTCGGTGAACGTCTTCCCGTCGGTCACGACGAACTGCATGGTCTCGACGTTGGTGTTGTCGATCGTGGGCTCGTACACGTCGGACAGGACGCCGCCGGCGACGGTGTACCAGACCTTGGAGGCGCGGCCGGCGGCCGTGCCCACGCAGTCCTTGCGGGCCATCCCGAAGTGCGACGCCGCGCCGGGCGCGCCCGGCGCGGGCGCCCCGGCGAGCGCCGGACCGGCCGGTACGACGACCGGCGCGCCCGCGGCGATCAGTGCGGTGATCAGGGCAAGGACGGATCGACGGATTGGCATGCCAGGGCTCCCCTTCCGACCCCGATGGGTCGAGAGAAGACCAGCCCCGGCCGGCTGTCAAGCCCGCGCGGCCGGCGCCTTCGCGTCCACCCCGCGGTCCAGGCGCAGCCCGCGCGTCTCCTTGAACGACGTCAGCACCACGATCAGCGACACCACGGCGATCACCACCATGTAGAAGGCCGGCGCGATCGCGCTGCCCGTCGCCGCGACGAGCCCGGTCGCGGCGAACGGGGCGGTGCCGCCGAACAGCACGTACGCGGCGGTGTACCCGATGGCCGAGCCGCTGGCCCGCACCTTCGCCGGGAACATCTCCACCAGCGCCGGCACGTTCGAGGTGCCGATGACCGACACCAGCATCGCCAGCAGCGACGTGCCGACCATCGCCCCGGCCAGCCCGGAGCCCATCAGCCAGAACGCCGGCAGCGGCAGCAGCACGAAGCCCGCGCACGCGATGATCAGCATCGGCCGCCGCCCGTACCGGTCGCTGGCCGCGGCCGCGAACAGGCAGGCGATGCTGTAGGCGAGCATCGACACGACGTTCGTGAGCTGCGACTCGCTCTTGGAGTAGCCCAGCTCCTCCGACATGTACGCGATCATGTAGCTGCTCATCAGGTAGTACCCGACGGCGTTGGTGATGCTGTAGCCGAACAGCGTGGCGATCTGCCGGCCGCAGCGGCGCACGGCCGCGCGCAGCGGCGCCGGCTCCACCGCGTCGTGCTGCTCCAGCGACCGGAACACGGGCGTGTCCTCGACTTTGGAGCGCAGGTAGAGCCCGATCAGCCCGAGCGGCGCGGCCAGCAGGAACGGGATGCGCCAGCCCCAGCTCTGCAGCGCCTCGGCGGTCACCGTCGAGGTGATCAGGAACCCGACGCCGGATCCGGCCACGCTGGCCAGGCCCACCGTCACGGGCACGGCGGCGGCGAAGCGGGCCCGGCGGCCCTCCGGCGCGTACTCGACGATGAACGCCGACGCGCCGGTGTACTCGCCGCCGGTCGAGAAACCCTGGGCGCAGCGCAGCAGGAACAGCAGGATCGGCGCCGCCATTCCCCACGAGGCGTAGGTCGGCAGGATGCCGATGAGGAACGTGGCGCCGCTCATGGTGAGGATGGTCAGTGCCAGCATGCGGTTGCGGCCGAGGCGGTCGCCGTACCGGCCGAAGAAGGCCGCGCCGAGCGGCCGGGCGACGAATCCGCCGGCGAAGATCGCCCAGGTGGCGAGCAGCGCGGCCGACTTGTCGTAGTCGGGGAAGAACAGGCCGGCGATCGTCGCGGACATCACCGCGTACGCCGCCGAGTCGAACCATTCGACGAAGTTGCCGATCGCGGAGGCCATGGTGACCTTGCGCCGGACGGCCGCGGAATCCTGGGGGGTCATGCTCGCTCCTTACTTGGCGTTCCGTTGGCGGAGCCGCGCGCGCTGGATCTTCCCGGTCGCCGATCGGGGCAGCTCGTCGACGAACTCGATCTCCCGGGGGTAGGCGAAGCGCGAATGCGTGGTCTTGGCGAACTCGCGGATCGCCCGTGCCAGCTCCTCGCCCGGCCGGTGACCGGGCGAGAGGAGGACCCACGCCTTGACGGCCTGGCCGCGTACGGGGTCCGGCACCCCGGCCACCCCCACGTCGGCGACGGCGGGGTGGGCGCGCAGCGCCTCCTCGATCTCGTCGGGGCCGACGCGGTAGCCGGAGGTCTTGATCACGTCGTCGACGCGGCCGAGGAACCAGTAGTAGCCGTCCTCGTCCACCCGCGCGTGGTCCTTGGTGTGGAACCACTCGCCGCCGAACACCTCGCGGGTGGCCTCGGGGCGGTTCCAGTAGCCGAGCGGGAACTGCGGGTTGCTCCGCGCCCGCAGGCAGATCTCGCCGACCTCGCCCGCAGGGACCGGCCGCTCCTCCTCGTCGAGCAGGGCCACGTCCCAGCCGGGCAGCGGCCGGCCCATGGAGCCCTCCTTGACCGGCGTGCCGGGGAAGTTCCCGATCAGCGGGTACGACTCCGTCGAGCCGTAGTAGTCGAGCAGCGTGACCCCGAACTGGTCGCGGAACCAGCGGATCAGGTCGGCGGTGAGCGGCTCGTTGGCGCAGCAGATCGTGCGGAAGCGCTGTGGGTGCAGGATGCCCGCGTCCGGCACCCGCTCCCGCATCTTGCGCAGGAACGTGGGGTTGACCAGGCCGGTCGTCACCCCGTTCCGCGCCATTCCGGCCAGCAGCCCGGCCGGGTCGAACCCGGCGGCGGGACGGTAGACGTAGTGCGTGGCCCCGGCCCGCAGCGGCCCCATGAGCTTGGCCATCGACCAGGCCCACTCCCCCGCGCCGTAGAAGACGTCGCCGGGGCGCAGGTCGTGGCAGACCTCGAACTCGTTGTGGCCGAGCAGCGTGCGGTGCGCGTGCACGATGCCCTTGGCGGGGCCGGTCGTGCCGGAGGTGTAGAAGATCAGCGCGGGGTCGTCGGCGGCGGTGTCGGCGTCCTCGAACTCCGGGGCGAACCGCCCGATCGCCGGGTCGTCCACGTCCACCACGACGCCCTCGTAGCCGCCCGCCCTGCGCACCGCGCCGGCCTCGGTGACCAGCACGGACGCGCCGGAGTCGGCCAGGCGGTAGGAGATCTGGTCGTCGGCCCACAGCAGCGACATGGTCACCAGCACGGCCCCGGTGCGCAGGACGCCGAGATAGGTGGCGGGCGTGTCGGTGCGCTGCGGCAGCATGACGGCGACGCGGTCGCCCGGACGTACCCCGGCACCGTGCAGGCAGGCGGCGATCCGGCGGGAGCGGTCCTGGATCTCGCCCCAGCGGATCTCCTCGTGGGCGCCGGTGTGGTCCTCGAAGATCAGGGCCAGGTTCTCGCGCGGGTGGCGGTCGGCCACGTCCACGGCCATGTTGTAGCGCTCGGGAACGCTCCACCCGGTCATCGGGCACGCTCCCGCAGGAATCGGGTCATCTCCCGCTGCGGCTCGCCGGAGGCGTACGCGGTGGCGTGCACCTTCTTGGCCGCCTCCACCGCGTCGGCCAGCGCCTCCCGCTCCAGCTCCCGGAGCCGTCCCTTGGTCAGGGCCACGGCGCCGGGCGGCAGCGCGGCCAGCTCCTTGGCCTGCGCTAGGGCCGCCGTCAGCACCTCTCCCTCGCCGACGAGCCTGGTCAGCAGGCCGAGTCGCTCCGCCTCCGGCCCGTCCACCAGCCGCCCGGTCAGCGCGAACTCGGTGGTCCTGGCGCGGCCGAGGACGTGCCACATGGCCCAGATGCCGGTGATGCTCGGGATGCCGGACAGCACCTCCGGCTGGCCCATCCGGACGCCGGCGTGGCCGATGCGCAGGTCCGCCAGCAGCGCGAACTGGAACCCGGACCCGGCCGCCACCCCGTTCACCGCGGCCACGACCGGCTTGTCGAGGTCGAGCACCGCCCGGTAGAGCCGGTCGAAGCCGTCGATCCAGGCGTCGGAGGCCGCGTGGTCGTCGGGGTCGATCGTGGCCGTCTCGCCGAGGTCCTGGCCGGCGCAGAACGCCCGCCCGGCGCCCGTGAGGACGACCGCGCCCACCTGGGGGTCGGCACCCGCCTCGCGCAGGAGCTCGATCAGCCGTTCCCGCATGTCGGCGGTCCAGGCGTTCAGCTTCTCCGGCCGGTTCAGGGTGATCACCGCGACGGGTCCATCGCGGTCCAGCAGCACAGTCACAAGCGTCCCTTCGCAGGTCAACGGGCTTGCCGGGATACAACCAGGTGGGACCGGGCGGTGGCCAACACCAATGTCGACCCTTGGCCATACCAGAGCGATATGGTGAGGCCGATGGAGCTACGCCACCTGCGCTACTTCGTCGCCGTGGCCGAGGAGCTGCACTTCGGGCGGGCGGCGGAGCGGCTGCACATGGCGCAGCCGCCGCTGTCCCAGCGCATCCGCGACCTGGAGCGGGAGCTGGGGATGCGGCTGTTCGACCGCAACCCGCACCGCGTCTCGCTGACCGAGGCCGGCGCGCTGCTGCTGGAGCACGCCCGGGGCGTCCTCGACCGCGCCGACGCCGCCCGCGAGGCCATGCGCCGCATCCGGCCGGGCGCGTCGGGGGTGCTGCGCGCGGGCGTGCCGCCGGACACCACGCCGATGGCGCTCAGGACGCTGGTGACCGGGTTCACCGAGCGCGTCCCCGACGTGCTGCTGGAGCTGCACGAGCTGACCACCGCCGGCCAGCTCGCCAAACTGCGCGCGGAGGAGCTGGACGCGGGCCTGGTCAGGCACCCCTGCGACACGGTGGGGCTGGAGTCGAGCCAGGTCGTGCACCGCAGGCTGGGCGTGGTGCTGCCGGTCGGCCACCGGGCCGCCTGCCAGGACGTCGTACGCCTGCGCACCCTCGACGGCTCACCCTTGGTGATCTTCCCGCGCGAGATGGCGCCGCACCTGTACGACCACATGCTGGAGGCGTGCCGCGACAACGGCTTCCTGCCCAGCGCCATCCGGCACGCCCGCAACCCCGACTTCGTGCACGGCCTGGTCATGTCCGGCCTGGGCGCGCACCTGAACGAGGAGCCCTACGACGAGCTGCCGGCCGGGCTGGTCTGGCGGCCGATCGACGAGCCCCGGCTGACCTGGTCCACCTCGGCGGTGTGGCCGCCGGTGCAGGGCGGCGAGGTGGTCACGGCGTTCGCCGAGGCGGCCCTGGCGGGGCTGCGCGAGGTCGGCCACACCTGACCGGTCCCGGGTCGTCGCCCGCGTGCTGCCGCCGATTTGCCTGTCGCCGCCCGCGTGCTGCCCCAGCCCCCTGTCGGCGCCCCCGCCGCCCCCGCTGCCCCCGGCCGGCTCCTGATCCGGCGGGCGTGTCATCCGGGAAGCGGTCTCCCGCGAACCAAGGGCGAACGACGGTAGTCCAATCCGTTGGAACGGTCCTGGCGGCTGCCAGGGTCGTCGCTCAGGGGTGACGCACCGGGGGCGGTGCACAAGGGGGATCGATGAACATCGGCGCGATGTCGCCGCGGCCTGCCCGGGCCGGGGCGAGACGGGGGATGGCGAGGACGATCGCCACGGCCGTCCTGCTGACGGCGACCTGCGGCGCGGGCCACCTCGCCACGACCGCGGACCCGGCCCGGGCCGGCGCGGGCGGGACCCCGGGGATCTTATCCTCGGGCGCGCGGGCCCAGTGGCTCAGCTCGTCACACGCGGCCGCCCGGAACGTGTGGGCCGAGGCGACCCGGGCGGCCTCGCTCGAACCGCTGATCACCACGATCCACGCGGCCTCCGCCAAGCCGGTCGACTGCCGCCGCGCCAAGTGCGTGGCGCTCACCTTCGACGACGGCCCCGGCCGGTACACCGACGCGCTCCTGCGCCACCTGTCGGCCTACCGGGCCCGGGCCACGTTCTTCGTCGTCGGCCAGAACGTCGCCGCGAACCCGTCCGTCGTCCGCAGGGCGTACGCGGCCGGGCACGAGATCGGCAGCCACACCTGGTCGCACCCCGACCTGACGAAGCTGTCGGTCGCCGGGATTCGCGCCCAGTTCGCCCGTACCGACCAGGCCATCAAGGCGGCCACCGGCGTCCGGCCGAAGCTCGTCCGCCCGCCGTACGGCGCGCTCAACGCGACCGTCCGCCTGCAGACCACGCGGCCGATGGTGCTGTGGAGCGTGGACACCCTGGACTGGCGTCACCGGGACAGCGCCAAGGTGGCCCGCAAGGCGATCAAGTCGGTGCGGCCGGGCAGCGTCATCCTGTTCCACGACATCCATCCCACGACGGTGGCGGCGATGCCGAAGGTGCTGAAGAGCCTGTCCAGGCGCGGCTACAAGTTCGTCACCGTCAGCCGGCTCTTCGGGGGCAGGCCGCCGAGGATCGTCTACAGCGGCGGTCCGCTCGGCCTGACCTGACCCGCCGGCTCAGGCCGTCCGGACGAGGAGGAGCGCGTCCTGTCCCGAGGCGGCGCCCCACACCTCGCCCGGCCTGCCGTGGATCTGGCGCACCCCCGCGGCCTCACCGCTCGCGGGGGTGAACCGCTCCGTGGCGGGGTCGAAGCCGAGCAGCCGGTCGCTGCCGAAGTCGCTGACCCAGACGGTGCCGCCGGTGTCCACGTACACGGCGTACGGCTGCGGGGCGTCGCCCGGCAGCGGCCACTCCTTCCACCGGTCGGTGGCCGGGTCGTAGCGGGCCAGCCGGCCGCCGGTCCACTCGCTGACCCAGATCCGGCCCTCCTCGTCGGACCAGACGCGGCGCGCGCCCTGCCCGGAGGTCGGGGGTTCCAGGACCGTGGCGCGGCCGGTGTCCCGGTCGATCCTGGCGATGTGGCCGCCCGCCAGGGACGCGTAGTAGACGTCGCCGTCCGGCGTGACCGTGATGCCGTACGGGCCCGGTCCTCCGGGGGCGTCGTACACGTCCATGCGGCCGGAGTCGGGGGTCAGCCGCCCGTACACGCCGCTCTGCCCGGTGAACCAGAGCACGCCCGCCCGGTCGAACGCCGCCGTGTTCAGGTCGGCGCCGGCGCGGTCCCCGGGCAGCGGGTAGGTGCGCGGCCGGAGGGTGGCCGCGTCCACGCGGACGATGGCGTTGAGCCCGCTGTCGGTCACCCACGCGTGCCCGCCGGGGCCCGTGATGACGCCGTGCGGCCGGGAGCCGTCGCCGAGCGGGACCTTGGTGACCTCGCGGGTTCCGGGGTCGAGCAGGCCGAGGTAGCCGGCGTTCTGGGCGGTGAACCAGACGCCGCCGTCCTGCGCTGGGGCGACGTCGTGCGGCCCCGCGCCCTGCGGCACGTCGAACCGCTCGACGGCCGGCCCGGCCGGCTGTGGCCGCGCCGTCGCCGACTGCTGCGGGCTGGGCCGGGTCGCTGACGGCTGCTCACCGGCGCAGGCGGCGAGCGTGATCAGCATCGCGAGTACGGCTGCCAGGCGGGTCACGGCTACTCCTTCAGTGATCGCCAATCGTCCACCCCGATCGTCGCCACCGGCTCCCCGCGGCCGGGCGAGAAGACGAACATGTCTCCTTCGGCCAAGGTCAGGCCCGTGGCGCGGTTCAGGTTGAAACCGTGCGAGACCAGCACGGTGTTGGTGCCCGGATCCGGCGGCCGGCGCAGGAGGCCACGCAGGGCGCGGGCCAGCTCCTCGTCGTCGGCGCCGGGGTAGATCTCGTTGATCAGCTCGCGTGTCTCCCGCACCCGCCCGAACGCCAGCTCAGCGGTCTCCCTGGTACGGCGGTAGGGGCTGGCCAGCACCTGCCCGATCGGGATCTCCAGGCGGCGCACGGCCCGCCCGATCTCCCGCGCCTGCTCCCTGCCCCCGGCGGACAACTGGCGCTGGGTGGCGGGGTCGGCCAGGTCGGGGGCGGGGTCGTCCTGGGTGCTCTCGGTCGCGGTGTGGCGCAGGTAGAGCACGTGCCCGCCCCCGCGCAACAACCGCACCAGCCCGGCCCCCGCAACCGCCGACGCGGACCCCGTGGCGCTCGGCGCAGCGCTCGCCGTAGCGGTCGGCACGACGGTTGTCGCGGCGGTCGGGGCGGCGCTTGTGGCGGCGGTCGGTGTGGCGGGTGGCGCGGCGGTGGCTGTGGCGGGTGGGGGCGGTGAGGTCGGGCGCACGGGTGCGGCTCCGCCGCCGCATCCCGTCAGGAGGCAGACGGACGCGAGCAGCGCCAGGCCGGACCTCACCCTCCGGACATTACGCCCGCCCACCGCAAACCCATGTAAAGGACCTCCAACAGCTCCAGCCGCACCCCGTGGGAGCCGGGCCGTACCTGAATCCCTGTCACATCCCTTGAACTCCGGCCGCCTGCCCGCCGTATCTGTCGGTGTGAGCGGTGATCGCGCATGAACCCCGACGAGAAAGGAAGCGGCACCGGCAGCAGGGACACCGCGCAGGCCGGGCGGCCCGGCCTGCGCGGGCTGCGTGCGGCGGTGTTCGCCGTCGTCTGCGTGCTCGCCGCTCTGGGCATGCACGTGCTGGCCGGGGGCCCGATCGCCGACCTGGGCACGGTGGTCGCGGCGACCGTGGTGACGGGAGCGGGCGCGTTCGTCCTGGCCGGCCGCCGCAGATCCACCGGTACGCTGCTCGCCGCCTCCTTCGCCGCCCAGTACGGCATGCACCAGCTCTTCACCACGGGCCCCGGCATGGGCCCCGGCATGGGCCCCGGCATGGGCCCCGCCGCCCTGCCCGATCACCATGGCGGCGGCGGGTTGTATGCCGGGGCCGGGATGCTGCTGGCCCACGTGCTGGTGGCGACGCTGTCGGCCTGGTGGCTGGACCGCGGCGAGACCGCGCTGGCGGCGCTGCTGCGGCTGCTGGCCTGCTCGCTGCACGACCTGTGGGCGTTCCTGACCGCCGCCCGCGACAGCCTGCCCCCGGTGCCCGCCCGCCGGCCACGACCGGTGGCGGCGGGCCCGGCCGCGGGCATCCACACCTCCCAGGTGCTGGCCTGGGCTCTGTGCCGCCGGGGACCACCGCGCTAGGGGATCGACACCTCGACCTCGCGTGACGTACGGCCGTCTGATGCCGGGCGTCCGCGTGCCCTCATCACGTGACGTACGGCCGTCTGACGCCGGGCGTCCGCGTGCCCCCTCATCCCCTTCGCGCATCCGCGTGGCGTAACGCGTGACCTTCGCCGCACCGCCACGCCCTCACCCCCAGCTCGCATCGCGGCGCGCGCTGTTCACGTACGCGTGCGCGCCTCCGGAACGGAGCCCCCCCATGACCTCTGTCGAGACCCGGCCGGAAACCATCCCGCCACCCTCTGCTCCCACCGCCTCTTCCGCCTCCCAGCGTTACCGGGCCGTCTGGCGCTGGCACTTCTACGCCGGGCTGTTCGTCGCGCCCGTTCTCCTCGTCCTGGCCATCACCGGCTCCATCTACCTCTTCAAGGAACCCTTCGAGGAGTGGCGCTACCAGGACGTCCGCACCCTCGCCAGCCCCGTCACCACGGCACTCCCCCTGTCCGAGCAGATAGCCGCCGCCCAGCGCACGCTTCCCGGCTCGCCCGTCATGTCCGTCATCCCGCCCACGTCCCCCGACCGCACCACCCGCGTCATCCTCCAGGGCGCCGACTCCGGGCCCTGGGCGCAGGGCATCTCCGTGTACGTGGACCCGGGCACGGCGGCCGTGGTCGGCCAGATCGACGACGGTGCCACGTTCATGCGGGTCGTGCGGACGATCCACGGCGAGCTCATGTCCGGCACGATCGGCGACCGGGTGGTGGAGATCGCCGCGTGCTGGGCGCTGATCCTCGTCGCCACGGGCACGTACCTGTGGTGGAGCGGCCGGCGTACCCGGAAGAGGGCGACCCGCTCGGCCCGGGGGCGGCTGCGGCGGCTGCACATCCTGGCCGGGGTCGGCGGGGGCGCGGTGGTCGTGTTCCTGGTCGTGTCGGGTCTGCCGTGGTCGGGCGTGTGGGGTGACAGGCTGCAGCGCATCCAGGACCGTACCGGGTCGACCTACCCGAACGCCGACGACTACCCGCACACCTCCACCCCGCCCCTGTCCGGCGACCTGTCCGCCAACCCGGACGCCAAGGTGCCGTGGGCGGCGGAGCGGCTGCCCGTACCCGCCTCGCAGGACGGGCACGCCGGGCACGGCGGGACCCACGGCGTGCTGCAGCCCGGCGCGCTGCCCGTCGAGACCGCCCTCGCCACCGCCAGGCCCGCGATCAGGGCGTGCCCGCCCGGCGAGTGCGACCTCAAGGTGCTGCTGCCCGACGGTCCCCGGGGCGTCTACACGATCGTGGCCGAACCGCGCCGCGACCCGTCGGCCGCGCAGACCCTGCACGTCGACCAGTACAGCGGCCGGGTGCTGGTCTCCTACGGCTGGGCCGAGTACGGCGTCCTGGCCAAGGCCGTCGAGCAGGGCGTCGCGCTGCACGAGGGCCGCCGCTACGGCACGGCCAACCTGATCGTGATGCTCGGCGCCTGCCTGACACTGATCACGCTGGTGGTCACGGGGGCGTGGATGTGGTGGAAGCGCCGCCCCCGCGGCCGGGCCGGCGCCCCGGCCCGCGCTACGGACCGGCGGACGGCGTACGGGGTGATCGCCATCATGGCGCTGCTGGGCCTGCTGTTCCCGCTGGCGGGCGCCACGATGGTGGCGGTCCTGCTGCTGGACCGGTTCGTGCTGCGCCGCATCCCGGCGGCCACCCGCGTACTCGGCTGACGATGCCCCCGGCACCCCAGCGCTCCGGCACGCCCCGGTGACGCGGTGACGCGGTGACGCGGCACCCGACCACCCCGGTGACGCGATACCTCAGCACTCCGGCACCCCAGCACCCCGGTGACGCGGGGCGCCGGACGCGGGGCGCCGGACGCGGGACGCGGGGCGCCGGACGCGGGACGCGGGGCGCCGGACGCGGGACGCGGGGCGCCGGACGGGCGGGGACCGGATCGGAGCCAGGAGCGGGCGGAGCTGGTCCGGAGTAGGGACGCTCAGCGGTAGGGACGCTCAGGGGGCTCAGGGCCGGGGGTGCTCAGCGGGCTCAAGGCCGGGGGCGCTCGGCGGGTCCAGGAGCAGCGGCGCTCAGCGGGCGAGGGTCCAGGTGCGGGCCGTCTGGTCGCGGCTGGCGCTGACGGCGATCGGCCGGCCGTCGAGCAGGCCGATCGCCACCGACCAGACGGCATCGTCGTGCCCCGTGAACGGCGTGCCGAGCTGCTTCCTGGTGCGCAGGTCCCAGACCCGGGCCGTCTTGTCCTCGCTGCCCGTCACCGCCACCGGCACCTCGCCCAGGTTGCTGATCGCCACCGACCAGACCGGGGCCGTGTGCCCGGTGAGGGGTGCGCCGAGGGGCTTCCGGGTGGTCAGGTCCCAGACCCGCACGGTCATGTCCTCGCTACCGGTGATCGCCACGGGAACCCCGTCGAGGTTCCCGATGGCGACCGACCGCACCCATCCGGCGTGCCCGGTCATCGGCGCGCCGAGCTGCCTGCCGGTGGCCAGGTCCCAGACCCGCACGGTCTTGTCGTCGCCGGCGGTCACGGCGATGGCCGCACCTCCGACCTGCCCGGCGGCCACCGCCCAGACGGCACCGTCGTGGCCGGTGAGCGGCTTGCCGTACTGCTTGCCCGTACGCAGATCCCACACCCGGGCCGTACCGTCGGCGGAGGCGGTGACGGCGACGTGCCGCCCGCCCATCCGGGCGGTGGCCACCGACTTGACGTCACCGGTGTGGCCGGCCAGGGTGCGCGACCGGCCGGTCCGCAGGTCCCAGACGCGGGAGGTGTCGTCGTCGCTCGCGGTGACGGCGATCGGCGCGCCGTCGAGCTGGTCGAGCACGACCGACCGCACCCATTCCGTGTGGCCGGTCAGCGGGGAGCCGAGCTGCTGGGAGGTACGCAGGTTCCACAGGCGGGCGCTCTCGTCGTCCGAGCCGGTCAGGGCGACGGGCACCCCGTCGACCGCCCCCACGGCCACCGCCCGCACGTCGTTGGTGTGTCCCGCCAGGGGGTCGCCGATCTCCGTACCTGGTGGGGTGGCGGCCACGGTGGCCGGCCCGGTGACGAGAACGGGGCTCGGACCGGTCGTCCGTGGCCACATCGACACCACGAGAACGGCGATCACGGCAAGAACAGCGACCCCAGCGGCCAGCACCGCTTGAGGCGGCACCCGTCGCCAGGACGGCGAGGGCGGCGGGGGCGGTTGAGGGAGGGGCGAGGTCACGGCCGGGCTCACAGCGGAGACCGCACTCTCCGCCGCCACCGACCCCGGCACAGCGGGCGAGGCACCCGGCGCCACCGCACCCACCGTAGGCACGGCGGCCGAGGCACCCGGCACCGCCACACCCGCCGTGGGCACGGAGGCCGAGGCGCCCGACACCGCCACACCCGCCGTGGGCGCCGAGGTGGAGGCGCCCGGCGCTGCTGGGCCTGGAACCGTGGGCGCCGTCGCGCCTCCTCCCGGCGCCTGGCCTGAGACACCTGGCGCATCTGCGTCTGCCGCCGGCACGGCGACCGTCCCCGGCTCGGTGGCTGTGGTTTCCGGCGGCGCCGTCGATCCGGCTGGGGCTCCCAGCGCAGTTGCGCCTACGCCCGAGGCTGCGGCTCCAGGTGCCCCTGCCCCTGTCCCTGCCCCTGACGCCGCGCCCGCTCCAGGCGCGGCGGCTGAGGGTGTGGTCGCTGAAGGTGCGGTGGCTGAAGGTGCGGTGGCTGGAGGCGCGGTGGCTGGAGTCGCGGTGGCTGGAGTCGCAGTGGCCGGGGTCAGGGCGCTTGAGGGCGCGGTGGTCGAGGTCGGGGCGCCTGAGGGCGCGGTGGCCGGAGTCGGAGCGCCTGAGGGCGCGGTCGCTGAGGGCGCGGTGGCCGGGGTCGGGGTGGTGGGGGCTGGGTGGCCGGTCAGGGTGCGGACGAGGTCTTCGGCCGTGAGGCGGTGTGCCGGGTTCTTGTCCAGGCAGGCCACCACCAACCCCCGCAGCGAGTCCGGCACCCCCGACACGTCCGGTGCCTCGTACAGGAGGGCCCGCAGCACCGCCGGCACCGAGTCGCCGGCGAACGCGCGGCGCCCCGTGGCCGCGAACACCATCGTGGCAGCCCAGCTGAACACGTCCGCCGCCGGGCCGACCGAATCCATGCTGACCTGCTCCGGCGCCATGTAGCCGGGCGTGCCGACCGCCCCGGTCTGGGTGACGGCGTGGTCGAGCGCGCGGGAGATGCCGAAGTCGATCACCACCGGCCCCTCGGGCCCGAGGATGACGTTGCCCGGTTTGAAGTCGCGGTGCACGACTCCGGCGCGGTGGATGGCGGCCAGTGCGGTCGCGGTCGCCACCGCCAGCCGCTCGAGGCCGCCGCCGGTGCGGGGCCCGTCCTGCCTGACGGCCCGTTCGAGGGAATCGCCGCGTACGAATTCGCTCACGATGTACGGCCGCTCGTCGTACATCCCCATGTCCAGCACCCGGGCCGTGCAGAAGGGGGCGACCCGGCGCGCCAGCTCCACCTGCCGGAAGAACCGGCGGCGCTCCTCGGCGTCCTCCGACATCCGGCCGTGCAGCACCTTGATCGCGACCTGGTCGCCGGACGGGTCGAGCCCCAGGTAGACCGCTCCCTGCCCGCCCTCTCCGAGAAACCCGGTGAGCCGGTATCCGGCGATCCGCCCGAGGTCCTGTCCCGGTCGCGGACGTGACAATGCCCACCTCTTCACCATCTGCGGAAGCCTCAGCACTGGATACTACGATTCACCGCACCCCACCGGATTACCCCAGAAGGCGATATAGACGGTCGAGGCCGAATTTCCGGGAAATAGTCAGAGAAAAGTCACTTATTATTTCCTGGCCCTTCATTTTCCGCGTATGGAAAATAGTCCAGGCACTACCTCCAAGACGGGCCGTACCGCGATCGAGATCGGCGCGCGGAGCGGCGAGCGTAGGGGGCATGAAACTCATGGCGATCGGTGCGCTGCTCGGCGCGCTCACGACCGTTCCCCCGGCCACCGGCGAGGGCTGGGACGCGTGCCAGGGCGCCGAGCGGCCCAAGGACCTGGAGTGCTCGTCCGTCGAGGTGCCCGTGGACTGGGCCGAGCCCGGCGGCCGCACCATCACGCTGCGCATCGCCCGGCTGCCCGCCACCGGGCAGCGCATGGGCACCGTGTTCAGCATCCCCGGCGGCCCCGGCGGGTCGGGGATCGACGATCTCACGTACTACCGGGGCAGCTTCTCGAAGCTGCGCGAGCGGTTCGACGTGGTCAGTCTCGAACCGCGCAACGCCACCACGTACGGGCGGCTGCCGCAGAAGTGCTTCGCCACCGGCCCGTGGCTCAGCCGGCCCGACACGCGGGGCGAGTACGCCCGGCTCGGAGCGCAGGTGCGCCGGAGCGCGCAGGAGTGCCGGAAGGTCGACCCGGGCTTCTTCGACCGTCTCGACTCGGCCTCCGTGGCGCGCGACATCGACGCGATCCGGGCCGCCCTCGGGGAGGAGCGGCTGAGCTTCGTGGCCACCTCGTACGGCGGGGTGCCGGCCGTCGCCTACGCCCGGCTGTTCCCGGAGCGGATCAGGGCCATGTACCTGGACGGGGCGGTCAACCAGCTCCGGGACGCGATGACGGACGCGCGGGTGCGCTACCGGACGTACGAGGCGCAGTTCGGGCGGTTCCTGGACTGGTGCCGGTCCGGCGGGGACGCGTGCGGCACCGGCATGGAGGCGCGCTGGCGGAAGCTGGTGGCCGCCGCCGACCGGACGCCGGTTCCGGTGAAGGGCGAGCCGGTGACGTACAGCGGGTTCGACCTGCAGGTGGCCGCGATGCCCAACGTGGTGGGGCCGGGGCCGGCGCCGGAGTACCCGCGCTGGCGGCAGCTCGCGCAGGCCATCCGCCAGGCCGAGGGCGGGGACGCGGCCGGGTTCGCCAAATACGTGCAGGCGGGCATCGGGAGCCTGAAGCCGCCGTCGTTCGTGGGCATGAACGCCACCCAGTGCGCCGACGGCCTGCGCTTCCGGGACTATCGCGACTACCGGGCCGTACGGGCGATGGGTGAGCGGGTCTCGCCGAACCTGGCCGGGATGGGCCTGTGGCACCGGCTCGGCTGCACCGCCTGGCCGACTCCCGTGACGAACCCGCCCGCCCCGCTGCCCTCCGGCCTGCCGCCGTTCCTCGGCGCGGGCACCTGGACCGACTACGAGGACACGGCGGACATCGTGCGTAGGGTGCCAGGGTCGGGGACGGTCCGGTTCGACGGGCACGGCCATGGGCTGTATCTCACGGGCAACGCCTGCGTGATCGAGCACGCGAACGCGTACCTGACCGATCTTCGCCTGCCCCCGGCCGGAACCACCTGCCGCCCCGCCTAGAGTCATGGAGGCGGGACGGCAGGCGGGCTCAGGCCAGCAGGCCCGCCACCGCCAGCGCCGGTTCGGGGTGGGCGGCGAGCAGGGCGCTCACCTCGGGGTGGCCGCCGCCGCTGCCGGGCGAGCGCCACTCGCCCGCGCAGCCGAGCAGCTCCGCCACCGCGTCGCAGGCCGCCGGATTCCCCATGAGCAGCTCCGCCACCGGCCCCGCCGCCACCGGGGCGGACGCGGCGGGAGCGGGCCTGGGGCGGGCGGTCCACGGCGGCACCCAGGTGTCCACGGCCGTCAGCGAGCCGGGGAACGTGCGCCCGGCCTCGCGTACGAGCACCGGCACCAGCTCTCCCGCCCCGTCCTTCAGCGTCGTGATCAGCTTGGGCAGCCACGGCAGCAGCACGTTGTCCGGCAGCCGCCCGAACGCCTTGGAGATCACCTCCACCACGAACCCCGACAGCGCCGGAGCCGGCTCCATCGCCTGCACGAACCCGGTGATGTACTGCGGGAACGACGGGATGACCAGCGGGTTGGCGAGCAGCTCGTCGCAGCGCGCCCGCAGCTCCTCCAGCGGCAGCAGCCCGAGCTGGTGGCGGGCCGCCCACAGCAGCGCGACCTTGGCCGGCGCCTCCGGATGCGACTGCTGCACCGCGATCTCGAGCTGGGCCCGGTCGCAGCCCAGCGCCAGGGCCAGGCTCTCCATCGAGAACAGGAACCCCAGCATGGCCGCCACCTGCCGCACGCCGGTGTCGTCGTCCACGAAGGACGTCGGCAGCAGCGTGCAGTAGTGCGCGTAACCGGCCGTCACGAACGCCTCGCACCAGGCCGGCAGCTCGGGCTCGTTGGCCCGGTAGTACGCCAGCAGCCGCCGGATCCGGCGCAGCACCTCCGGCGCGTCGTCCACGGTGCGCTCGGCGGCGAGCAGCTCCACCGCCCGCGCCCCGAGCTCGTCGGTGAAGCGCCGGCTGCCCAGGAACAGCACGGCGTCCTCCACCGCCGCCAGCGCCACGGCGGCGGTGGCCTTGGGGTCGCGCACCGAGCGCCGCAGCCGCTGCTCCAGCACCTGCTCGATGGTGACGCCCTCGTAGCCGAGCTCGATGATGGAGCGCTGGTGCTTGCCGAACGACAGGTCCCAGCTCTCCTGGATCGAACGCTCCCCCAGCCTGCGCTCGCCCATGATGGGCCGCACCGCGTCGGAGGGCAGCAGGTAACGCAGCATCCACAGCACGTCGGAGCAGGGCACCAGGTCCGGCTCGGCGTTGAGGTCGAGCAGCGCCCGCTGGATCGTCCGCTTCTCCAGGTCGAGCCCGAGCGGCGCGAGCCGGTCGTAGACGTCCCTGGCCAGCGGCGGCAGCGCGTCGTAGCCGACCTCGCCGGCGCGGTCGCCGCCGAGCAGGATCTCGCACAGCCGCCGCACGTCGCGCCGGCCCGGCACGACGTCCTTCTCGATGCAGGTGACGGCCGCGTCCTGGAAGTCGTACGGGGTGGGCCTGGCCCGGTTGCGCATGCCGGCGAGCAGGATCGAGGTCTCGTAGACCGCGATCGCGTCGGCGGTGCTGGCCAGGTAGCCGTTGCGGCGGGCCAGCCGCACGATGTCCACGGACCAGCCGAGCAGCTCGGCCTCGTCGAGGGCGTCGAGAGCGGGCGGCCTGGACAGGAACCCGGTCAGCCTGTCGGCCACCTCGCCCG
Source organism: Nonomuraea sp. KM90 (assembly GCF_052246675.1). Classification (NCBI taxonomy): domain Bacteria; kingdom Bacillati; phylum Actinomycetota; class Actinomycetes; order Streptosporangiales; family Streptosporangiaceae; genus Nonomuraea; species Nonomuraea sp. KM90. The sequence continues at coordinate 24,751 of NZ_JBQQCB010000034.1, forward strand.
GCGCCACCGGCGCGGGCAGCTTGGCCGCGCGCTTGCGGGCGCCCTTCTGCCCGGCCAGCTGGAACGGGGTCAGCCTGCTCCGCGTCAGCGCCTTGGCCCACGTCGCCGCCGCGATGGACACCGAGCCGGAGGCCAGCCCGAACTGCGCCTCGATGGCCGAGTGGCTGGACGGGATGAGGCCGTACAGCCATTTCGTCCCGGTGCGCGGGCTGATCTCGAAGGTGGCCGTGGACCGCACGCCGAACTGCTCGACGTGGCTGGCGGCGTGGAAGGCGCCGCAGACGTAGAGGCAGTCGGCCGTGTCGGCGCCGGACGCGGCCAGGTGCTCGCGCATCCTGGTCCACATGTAACGCTCGCGGTCCTCGTCCACGGCCAGCCGGTCGCCGCCGGGGCCGAGCCGGCGGAACAGGCTGCCGATCAGCACCATGACCTGGCGGTAGGTGTCGTAGTCGGCCCCGGACAGGGGCTGCTCGACGTACTGGTCCCACCACTCCGACCAGTGGCGCACCTTGCCGTGGTGCAGCAGGTGCTCCTCCAGCTCGGCGAAGCGGGGGCGCAGGTCGCCGATCTCGACGCCGACCGCGTCGCCGTGCAGGCCCGTCTCCTCCTGCTCCTTGGGGGCGGCCTGCGGATCCTCCTTGGGCGCCCACTGGAAGACGTGGTCGGTCGAGCGGTCCACCAGCACCAGCTCGACGCCCGGGGTCTCCAGCGCGTAGGAGATGGCCTGGTATTCGGCCGACGCCTCGGTGATGGGCGCCACCACGCTGAGCGGCGCCCACTCCTTCGGGAAGCCGTCGATGTCGGTCGCGAACGCCTGCACCGCCACCGGCAACCGGCAGTTGCGCAGCTCCGTCAGCAGCGGCTGCAGGTCCTCGCACAGCTCCAGGTAGATGACCTTCGGCTGCTTCTCGCGCAGCCTGCGCACCATCGCCAGCCCCGAGGCCGGCGAGTGGTGGCAGACCGGGAAGATCTCCAGCTCCTCGCGCAGCGCCCGGTCCACGTCGTCGACCAGGCCCGCCAGGATCTCGGACACGGCGACGGGACCGCCGGCGAACTTCTCGGCGGCGTCGAGGAGCTGCCCCCGGAGCTCGCCGAAGGGGCTCGTCCGACCGGTCATGAGAGCGTGGAGATGGCCTCGCGGCCGCCCTCGAGGAACTCCGGCCACTCCCCGCCGTCCTTCTTGCTGCGCGGCTCGACGACGCCGTGCCAGTATTTGTTGAGGATCGCCAGGTCCTCGGGGCTGCGCCGGGCCAGCGAGCCGACCAGCGACCCGGCCAGCGTCTGGGCGCGCAGCACCCGGTCGCCGAAGAAGTGGCTGTGCAGGATGGCGTCCTCCAGCACGCCGATCTGCTCGGCGGTGGACAGCGCCGACTCCAGCTTCTCGTCGTCGCTGGTGGCCGAGGCCGCCGCCGAGCGCAGGTCGGCGAAGCTCTGCAGCAGGATGTCCAGCAGCGTGGGCGGCAGGTCCAGCTCGATCCGGTGCCTGCGCAGAAGCTCCTCCGTACGGAAGCGGACGATCTCCGCCTCGCTCTTCTTGTTCGTCACGACCGGGATGCGGACGAAATTGAAGCGGCGCTTGAGCGCGGACGACAGGTCGTTGACGCCCCGGTCGCGGCTGTTGGCCGTGGCGATGATGGAGAAGCCGGGCTGGGCGAAGACGATGTTGTCGTCGTCGAGCTCGGGGATGGAGACGTACTTCTCCGAAAGAATCGAGATGAGCGCGTCCTGCACGTCGCTCGTCGAGCGGGTCAGCTCCTCGAAGCGGCCGATCACGCCCTGCTCCATCGCCGTCATGATCGGCGAGGGGATCATCGACTGGCGGGACTGGCCCTTGGCGATGACCATGGAGACGTTCCACGAGTATTTGATGTGGTCCTCGGTGGTGCCGGCGGTGCCCTGGACCACGAGCGTGGAGTTGCGGCAGATGGCCGCCGCCAGCAGCTCGGCCAGCCAGCTCTTGCCGGTGCCCGGGTCGCCGATCAGCAGCAGGCCCCGGTCGGAGGCCAGCGTCACGATGGCACGCTCGACGAAGCTGCGGTCGCCGAACCACTTCTGCGCGATCTCCCGGTCGAGCCCGTCGGAGCGCTCGGAGCCGAGGATGAACAGCCTGATCATGCGGGGGCTGAGCCGCCACGAGAACGGCTTGGGGCCGTCGTCGACCGACTCCAGCCAGTCGAGCTCCTCCGCGTACTTCACCTCTGCGGGGGCGCGCAGCATATCGTCACTCATTCGCGGGTCTCCTAGATGAGGAAGTTCTTGAGCTCGAACACGAGCTTGTGGATGTGGCCCGAGATCACCGGAGTGCCCAGGTCCTTGAATTTCTTGCGGAACCACGGCTCGACGCTCTGGACGCCCGAGCTGTTGACCGAGCCGACGGGGATGAACTTCACGCCCGAGCGGTGCACGGCCTCGATGCCGTCGTACAACGGCTGGGAGCGGTCGAACTCGTAGAAGTCGGAGATCCACACCATCACGGTGTTGCGCGGATCGCTGATCTTCGGGCGGGCCATGGCCATCGCCACCGGCCCGTCGTTGCCGCCGCCGAGCTTGGTACGCAGCAGCACCTCGAACGGGTCCTGCACCCACGGGGTCAGGTCGATGGCCCGGGTGTCGTAGGCGATCAGGTGCACGTCGACCTTCGGCAGCCCGGCGAAGATCGAGGCCAGGATGGTGCAGTTGACCATCGAGTCCACCATCGAACCCGACTGGTCGACCACCACGATCAGGCGGGCCGGGGTGGTGCGGTGGGCCGTCTGCTTGTAGTAGAGCCGGTCGACGTAGAGACGCTGGTCCTCGGGGCTCCAGTTGGTGAGGTTCTTCCAGATCGTGCGCTCGACGTCGAGGTTGCGGAAGACCCGCTTCGGCGGCACCGACCGGTCGATGACGCCCGCGCTGGTCTTCTCCACCTGCGTGCGCAGCACCTCGGCGACCTCGTCCACGTATCGGCGGATCAGCGCCTTGGCGTTGGCCAGCGCGACGCCCGACAGGTTGGACTTGTCGCGCAGCAGCTGCTCGATGAGCGACATGCTCGGCGTGAGCTGCTTGGCCAGGGCCGGGTCGGCGAGCACCTCGCGCAGGCGCATGCGCTTGACCAGGTCGCCCTCCAGGCCGGCGAGCACCTTGGCCAGCTCTTCGCCGCCCGGGCTGTGGCGCAGGCCACCGGCCTCGCAGCCCATGCCGCGCTCGAACCAGGCCGCGTCCTGCTTCCAGCTCTCCAGCTGGGCGGCGGTGACGTTGCCCGAGCCCGTCGAGAACACGTTCAGCAGCAGCTTGGAGACGAGTGCGGCGCGACGCACCTCGTCGCCCGCCTCGTGCCCCGTCTCGGCCATCAGGCCCTGGAACTCGGCGGCCAGCTCGGGGAAGCGCTGCACCAGGTTGTCCACCGACACCCCGGGGTCGAGCAGCGCGAGCGGCAGGCCGAGATCGCCGACGATGCCGAGGCTGGAGGTCTCCAGCGCGGGCTGCTCGTCGGAACCGAACAGCCGGGACAGCAGGCGCCAGTAGAGCACCTGGCGCCGGGTCTGGTCGGCGGTCTGTGACGCTTCGGTCGTCTCGGTCATTTCCGCAGCAGCCGTCCCGCCCGTTCGCGCAGCACGGCGACCACGTCACCGGCCCTGGCCTCGGCCTTGACCACCTTGGGGTCGGTGGGGCCCATCGCCCAGTCGCCGTTGTGCGCGGTGACCGGCTTCTTCTTGGCCGTCGCCTGCACGGCGAGCGGCTGGAGCGACCACTGCCCGGCGTCCCAGCGCACCAGCCCTAAGCAGGCCGTGGAGGCCTTGACCAGCTCGGGGGTGAGCGGGCCCGCGGACGGCAGCCGGTCGAGGTCGAGCCTGATCGTGTGACCGCCCAGGTCGAACGCCCGGCCGTCGGTCTTGTAGCCCTCGACGAGGACGGGCTCGGCGATGCGCACGGGATGCCGGTCGAGCGGCGTCACCGGCGGCGCCGTCACCTCGGCGAGCTGCACGCGCGCGATGGCGAACGGGTCGGCCTCCTCGCCCGCGCGGGCCCGGTCGTCGTGCCACACCAGGTCGCCGCCGGACAGCAGCGGCATGTCCGTGATCTCCACGGCCCGGTGCTCGGCCAGCGCGGCCAGCAGCACGGGGTGGCCGCCCAGCAGCCGCCACAGGGTCGGGCCGACGATGGTGTCGACCTTGGCGGCGGCCACGCTCGTGCGTACGAGCCGGGCGGGCGCGCCTCCGGCGGCCTCCAGGATGCCGTGGACCTGGACGCGTACGGCGGTGGCGTGCTCGTGGACGTCGGCGCCCAGGATCAGCAGCCGCCCCGAGACCCGCTCGCCCCCGGCGCTCCAGGGACCCCGCTGGGACAGCAGCATGGCGCGCGTCCACAGGTCGGCCCATCTGCGGACGGGCACGCGCTCCATCGTCGCGACCGGGCACGAGGCCCGCAGCTCGGTCGCCAGCCCGTCGAGCAGCACCGCCAGCCCGCGCAGCTCGGGCACGGCCAGCAGCGCCTCGATCGTCTGGTCGGCGGAGGAGACCAGGTCGTGGTCGACGCCGCGCCAGCCGACGATGGCCAGCTCGCGCAGCCAGACCCGGCATCCGGCGAGCAGGTTGTCCGCCACCTCCGCCGTGTCGCCGTCGGGGTCGCCGGCGGGCTCCCAGGCCGCTCGCGTGCGGCCCAGCGCCGCGTCCAGGTGGCCGAGCAGCGCGTCGTGGACCGCGCCGAACAGCGCCGCCCGCGCCCCGGCCAGCGCGGCCAGATGCTCGTCGCCGACCGACCCCGCGCTCACCTTCTCCACGGCCTCGCTCACGCGCTCGCCGACGGGGGTGCCCGCCAGCGCGCCCGCCAGGGCGGCCAGCGCCGCGGCCGGGTCCTCCCCGATCCGGGCGAACCCGTGGGTGAGCGCGCCGTCGAACCCCGCCACCAGGTCGAGCGCCTCGCCGGCCCCGGAGGGAGCCGCGCCGAGCAACTCGCTCAGCTGTACGTCGAGCATCAGCAGACCACCTCGCCAGCAGATCGGTCGGGCATCAGCGCACCGCCCCCATCGACGGGAACCAGTGCAGTTCGGCCAGCGGCGCGGTGCTGTCGGGCACCTCCAGGTAGGCCAGGTGGCGCAGGAACCGGCTGAACACGACGGCCGCCGGGGTGCGCTCGACGTGCCCGCTGACGTGCTGCATCAACCGGCCGCCCTCGGGGACCTCGACCCGCAGGTAGCGGGCCACCCGGTCGAGCCCGTACTGCACGACCGCCTCGTCGGCCAGCTGGTTGATGTGCTTGCACGCGTAGCCGTGCAACGCGCCGCACGGCCGGTTGTTGTTGGTGCTGCAGCTCAGCGCATGAGTGCCGGCGGTGATCGACGAGACGTAGACCCGCTCGATGTCGGACCCGCTCGACACGACGCCCTGCAGCCGGCCGTCGGCCAGCTCGACGAAGGGCACCTTCGCCAGCTTGCGCGGCTCCACGGGTGGCACCACCCGGAGCACGCTGCGCTCTTCCCACGCGGTTGTGTCCGCGTCCACGGCCTCAGAACCTCCCGCCCCGGCCGGATCGCGGGCGCGGGCGGGGGTGCCCGGGCCTGCACGACCGGCTGATCGAATGATCCGGGAACTTACCGGAGGGCACCGACAGATCGGGGATAAATGATCAAACCCTGTGGCGGGCCGGGTTTCCCGGCTTTCGGGCGCGCGCCTGTGCTCGGGAAATTGTCCATAATATTGTCAACCGAGACATGCACGCACGGCGCCGGGAGGATCGCGTGACCCCAGGGTCCCCGCGGGAGGAAACGCTGACCGACCGGGTCAGGTCGGCCATACTCGACGGCGATTTCGTGCCCAACCAGCGGCTCGTCGAGGCCGACGTCTGCGAGCAGTTCGGCGCCCCGCGGGCCGCCGTGCGCGAGACGTTCAAGGAGCTCGCCGGGGAGGGGCTCGTCGAGATCCTCCGGAACAAGGGGGCCCGGGTCCGGGCGATCTCGAAGGCGGAAGCCGTGGAGATCACGGAGGTGCGGATGGTCCTCGAGGGCCTGTCGGCCGCCAAGGCGGCGGAACGGGTCACGCCCGAGCAGGCCGGGGAGCTGCGGGAGATCGTCACCGACATGCGCACGGCCGTGGAGGCGGGGGACCTGGACCGCTATTCGGAGCTGAACGCCGCCCTGCACGCCAGGATCCGCGCGATCGCCGGGCACCGTACGTCGGCGGCGATCATCGAACGGCTGGGGGCGCAGGTGGTGCGGCACAAGTTCCGGCTGGCCCGGCAGCCGGGGCGGGCCGGGGTGTCGCTGCCGCAGCACGAGCTGATCGTGGCGGCCATCGTGGCCCGCGACCCGGAGGCGGCACAGACGGCCATGCAGCAGCACCTCCGCAGCGTCGCCAAGGCCCTGGAGGCCAGCCCCGACTGACGCCCCCATCGCCCCGGCACCCCCGCCCCGCCGGACGCACCCGCCCGACACACCCGTCCGGCACCCCGCCCCACGCCTCTTCCGACGCCCCGCCCCACGCCTCTTCCGACGCCCCATCCGACGCCCGCCCGACGCCCCGCCCGACGCCCCGTCCGGCATCCCGCCCGACGCCCGCTCGACACCGTGTCCCACGCGCCGTCGGCTCGGGACGCCGAGGTCCCGGGAGGGTGACGGCCCGAAGGGCAGGCCGGCGGGGGTGCGGCAGGTGCGGCGGGTGCAGCGCGGCGGGGCGGTTACGTGGTGGGGCGGGGGTCCGGGCCGGGGATGGGTGGGGTGCCGGTGCGGGTCGCGTGGTCGAGGGTGACGGTGGTGGCCTCCGTCATCGTGCGGGGTACGCCCAGCTCCTCCAGCATCCGCGTGGCCGCCTCCATCTCGTGCACCCGCCGTACCCCGTGCTGCCCCGCCCCCCGCAGCAGCCGGACCACGAACTCCTCGTCGGCCTCCGTCACCGTCTCCAGCGCGTGCTCCCAGAACCACTCCCCCAGCCCCGCCGCCCGCGCCGCCCGCTGCGCCTCGATGACCAGCGCGCTCAGGCCCTTCACCAGCACGCTGCGCAGCAGCTTCCGGGCGGCGGCGTCCCCGGGTGAGCCGCCGATCGGCGTGACGTCCATGCCGTGACCGCCGGCGAAGGCGGCGAACCGGTCCGCGTGCTCCCCGCTGGCCAGCACCGGCGTGGCCAGGCCGCGCAGCGGGATCGGGGCCATGATCGCGCCGTCCACGACCGCCACCCCGTCCGGCTCCAGCAGCTCCGCGATCCGCCGCTTGTCGCCGGGCGCCCCCGTGGACAGGTCGGCGTAGAGGACACCGGGCTTGAGATGGGGCCGGGACTCGGCGCAGGCGGCGAAGCTGTCGGCCCCCGTGGTCACGGCGATCACGACGTCGGCCCCGCGCACCGCATCGGCGTTGCGGGCAACCAGCTCGCAGGAGGGCAGGCTCCCCGACGGGTGGGCCGGGTCGTACACGCGTAGGCGCACGCGTGGTGCGAGGCCGTCCGCGAGGACGTGGCCGACCTCGCCGTAACCGAGCAGCGCCACCTGGGGTCCGTCCATGAGCATCCTCCACCACCACGGCTCCCCGCCTCAGAGAAGCCACATGGTTGACAATATTGTCGGATCTTCCCGCCAGCCAGCCAGATACCCCCACACAACGCCTACATTGGCGATGAAAGTGTTGACAATCCGTCCGTTCGGCTCTTAGCGTCGGCAAGTGACCTCGGAAAAGACCTTCCCCCGCACCCTCCTGGTGATCAGTGCCCACGCGGGCGACTTCGTCTGGCGCGCCGGCGGCGCGATAGCCCTCGCCGCCGCCCGCGGCGAGCACGCCAAGGTCGTCTGCCTCAGCTTCGGCGAGCGCGGCGAGTCCGCGAAGGCGTGGCGCGCCGGCCGCACGCTGGAAGAGATCAAGGCGATCCGCCGCGAGGAGGCGCAGAACGCCGCCGCGGCCCTGGGCGCCGAGATCGAGTTCTTCGACGCCGGCGACTATCCCCTGGTGGAGAGCCAGGAGCTGGTGGACCGCCTGGTACGCGTCTACCGCGACACCGAGCCCGACGTGGTGCTCACCCACCCGCTGGCCGACCCGTACAACGGCGACCACCCGGCGGCGGCCCGCATGGCGCTGCAGGCGCGCGTGCTGGCGCAGGCCGCGGGCTACGACGCGCCCGGCGAGCCGCTCGGCGCTCCGCCCGTGTTCTTCTTCGAGCCGCACCAGCCCGAGCAGTGCGACTTCAAGCCGGACCTGCTGCTCGACATCACCCCGGTCTTCGACCGGAAGCGCAAGGCGATGGAGTGCCTGCCGGCCCAGCAGCACATGTGGGACTACTACACCGACCTGGCCAAGCGCCGCGGCGTGCAGCTCAAGCGCAACGCGGGCCCCAACCTGGGGCTGGCGCACGACACCATGGGCGAGGCGTACATGCGGCTGTACCCGCAGGTGACGGACGTGCTCGCATGAGGAACGTGGTCGTCACCGACATCCCGCGCTCGGCTCCCGGCCGGGTCGACGCCCTGGCCGCGTACGGCGTGGCGACCGTGCACGAGGCTCTCGGCCGCACCGGCTACCTGGGCCCCGGGCTGCGTCCCGCCTGGCCGGGAGCGAGGACGGGCGGCAACGCGGTCACCGTGCTGTGCTGGCCGGGCGACAACCTGATGATCCACGTCGCGGTCGAGCAGTGCCGCGAGGGCGACCTCCTGGTCGTCGCCACGAGCTCGCCGTCCACGGACGGCATGTTCGGGGAGCTGTTCGCGACCGCGCTGAGGCACCGCGGGGTGCGCGGGGTGGTGATCGACGCGGGCGTGCGCGACGTGGCGGAGCTGCGGGCGATGGGCTTCCCGGCCTGGAGCGCGGCCGTCAGCGCGCAGGGCACCGTGAAGGCGACCCCGGGCGCGGTCAACGTGCCCGTCACGATCGGCGGCCAGCTGGTCCGGCCGGGCGACACGGTCATCGCCGACGACGACGGGGTGCTGGTGTGCCCGCGCGCGGACCTGGAGCGCGGCATCGAGGCGGCCGCCGCGCGGGCCGCCAAGGAGGCCGCCACGCGCGAGGCGTTCGAGAAGGGCGAGCTCGGCCTCGACCGGTACGGGCTGCGCGAGCGCCTGCCGGAGCTCGGCATCACGTACATGACGGCGGAGGAGTACGACCGTGCCCGATGACGGTGTGCCCTGCATGCCGATGCGGGGGCGGCACCTCGAAGGCGCCTACATCCTGTACGTCTACGAGCCCGGCGGCCACCGCATCGAGCTGTGCAACCCGGGGACCAGGCTGATCCTGGCCCCGCCGGTCAGCCCTGCTTGACGGCCTCCCAGGTGGGGTGCTCGCCGGGCGCCAGCTCGACGAAGTCCGGCAGGTCGCGCAGCGCCTCCTCGGCGCCGCCCGGCGTGTACGTCGCGATGATCCGCATCGGCCGCCACCCCGTGTTGAACGTCGAATGCATGGTCCCCATGGGGATCCACACGGCGTCACCGGCCCTGACCGCGAACTCGGGCCCGTCGCCGACCGTCTGGCGCCCCTCTCCCTCGATGATGTAGAGGATCTCGTCGGAGAAGGGGTGCTGGTGGCGGTCGTGCCCCTTGTTCGGGTTGATCACGACCTCGCCCAGCGTGGACGAGGCGCCGGGCACGCTGCCGGGCGTCACGTGCCATTTGATGGAGCCCCAGTCGAAGAGCATCGTGGGTACGGAGTCCGGTTCGCGGTGCATGGCGTGGTCCCTCCTACGCGGGCAGGTTCTTGAAGGCGCGGAGCTGGTCGGCGATGGCGCGCTCGGCGGGCAGGCGCTCCATCGACGAGGCGCCGAAGAAGCCCGCGACGCCGGAGGTGCGCTCCTGGATGTAGCGGACGTCGTCCGGCTCGGCGATGGGGCCGCCGTGGCACAGGACGATGACGTCGGGGTTCACGGCCACGGCGGCGTCGTGCATCTCCTGGACGCGGACGGCCGACTCGTCGAGGGTGAGCGCGGTCTTGGCGCCGATGCTGCCCTTGGTGGTCAGGCCCATGTGCGGCACGAGGATGTCGGCGCCCGCCTCCGCCATGGCCGTGGCCTGCTCGGCGTTGAACACGTAGGGGGCGGTGAGCAGGCCGCGCTCGGCCGCCAGCCTGATCATCTCGACCTCCAGGTCGAAGCCCATGCCGGTCTCCTCCAGGTTCGCCCGGAAGACGCCGTCGATGAGGCCGACGGTGGGGAAGTTCTGGACGCCGGTGAAGCCCATCGCGTTCAGCTGGTCGAGGAACTGCGGCATGAGCCGGAACGGGTCGGTGCCGCACACCCCGGCCAGCACGGGGGTGTCCTTGACCACCGGCAGCACCTCGCCGGCCATCTCGACCACGATGGCGTTGGCGTCCCCGTACGGCAGCAGCCCCGCCAGGGAGCCGCGCCCGGCCATCCTGAACCGGCCGGAGTTGTAGATGATGATCAGATCCACGCCGCCGGTCTCGGCCGCCTTGGCGGACAGCCCCGTGCCCGCGCCGGCCCCGATGATCAGCCGGCCGGCCTTCCGCTCGCCGTGCAGCCTGCCGAGCGCCTCGTCCCGGTTCATGCTCTTCCCTTCTGGATCAGCTCGTGCAGCCGGTCGGCGGCCGCGACCGCGAACCGGGGCCGGTTGATGTCGTCCTCGCTCTCCACCACCTGCACGTCGCTGCCCGCCACGGCCCGCAGCACGGCCTCGAAGCAGGCGGCGTCGGCCGCCGGGTCGTGGAACGGACCGCCCTCGACGTCCACGGCGGAGACGCCGCCGCGCGGGACGAACAGCGCGACCGGCCCGGTGGCGGCGGCCAGCTTGGCGCCGATCGTCCGGCCGAGCTCCGCGTTCTCGGCCGGCGTGGTCCGCATCAGCGTCACGGTGGGGTTGTGCACCAGCAGCAGGCGGTCCCTGAACCGCTCGGGCACGGTGTCCATCGGGCCGAAGTTGACCATGTCCACCGCGCCCAGGCTGACGACCTGCGGCACCCCGGCGGCCCCGGCGGCGGTCAGGCGGTCGGGCCCGGCCGACAGGACACCGCCGACCAGCTCGTCGGCCAGCTCGGTGGTGGTGAGGTCGAGCACGCCGGCGAAGTAGCCGCTCGCGACGAGCGCCTCCATGGTCCGCCCGCCGGATCCGGTGGCGTGGAACACGAGCACCTCGTAGCCCAGCTCCTCGAGCCGGGCGCGGGCGGCGTCCACGGCGGGCGTGGTGACGCCGAACATCGTGGCCGCCACCAGCGGCCGGTCGTCCTGCCCCGCCTCGCGCGGACGGCGGTCGTCCTGCCGCGCCCCGCCCGGGCGGCGGTCGTCCTGCCGCGCGCCGCCGGGGCGGCCGGCGGCCGCGCGGGCGTCGTACGCGGCCGCCATCGCGGCGATCGCGGCCGCCGCGTTGCCGAGGATCTGGCGGGAGATCGAGTTGATCCCGGCCACGTCGACGACGCTGTACATGAGCGTCACATCGCTCTGGCCGACGTACGCCGACACGTCGCCGCCGGCCATGGTGGAGACGAGCAGCTTGGGCAGCCCCACGGGCAGTGCCGCCATGACGGCCGCCGCGATCGAGGAGCCGCCGCTGCCGCCCAGCGCCAGCACGCCGCTCAGCCGCCCCCGCGCGTACAGGTCGCCCGCGACGGCCGCCGCCCCGTCCGCCATCGCCCGCAGCGCGGCGCCACGGTCGCCCGCGCTCCTCAGCCGCTCCAGATCGCTCCCGCCCGCCTCGGCGACGTCCGCCGCCGTCACGTCGGGGGTCAGGGACGGGGTGCCCATGACGCCCGCGTCGAGCAGCACCACCTCCTGGCCCGCGGCGGTGACCAGGTCACGGACGTAGGCGTACTCGCCGCCCTTGGTGTCGAAGGTCCCCAGCAACAACACGGCCATGCGCCGACCCTCCTTCGAGCCCCGGTTCGCTGCCACAGCGCCACAGCGCCACCCTGCAGCCTCCCCCGAGGCGGGGACGGTCACGCCTCCACGGGCACGTGGGCCTTGATCGCCACGCTCGTGAGGGCGAACAGCAGCTCCAGGTCCGGCTCCGCGTCCACCTGCACGGCCACCCAGGCGCGGTCGGGGCAGGCGTGCACCTGGTCGCATTCGCTCAGGTAGGGCCCGAGCCGGTCGATCGCGGGGGCGGTCAGGCGCACCTGCACCTCGGCCGAGCCGGTCAGCCGCAGGATCTCGGTGCCGCGCACGGCGAAGACGGGGCCGCGCCGGGTGTCGCTCACCACCAGCGCCGGCCAGGACCGCAACTCCGCCACCGCACGGGCCACGTACGGCCCCCGGCGTTCAGCCGCCCGCCACCGGGCGGTAATTCCTGCCACACCTCAATGCTGCGCCACGGCCGCACCCCGCGTCAGCGTCCGTTCCGCAACCGTTATCCACGCCCTCGACCGCAGGGCGAGTACGCCGTGCCGCGATTTCACGATCTGACCGCTACGTATTGACGCCTTCCGCAGCCCGGAGTTAACGTCGTCTCATAATTAAAAGGAAACTTTCCTAATAGTTTCCTGGGCATCCCACCCCCCGTACACCCCCCAACCGGATGTCGGAGCATCATGAGACACACCATCCTGAGCAAGGTCCTCGCCGGGCTGGCGGCCTTAGTGCTGCCCCTCACAGCGGTCGTCGCCGCCCCGGCCGGGGCTTCGGCCGCGTCCGCGGCGCAGGCCGCGTTCGCCGACTGGGCGCCGTGGACGGCGTACACGGCGGGCACGCGCGTCACGTACAACGGCGTCGAGTACGAATGCGTCCAGAGCCACACCTCCCAGCCCGGCTGGGAGCCCCCGAACGTGCCGGCCCTGTGGAAGACCACGGGCGGCGGCGGCACGGACACGGCCGCGCCGACCGTCCCCGGCAACCTGCGCTCCACCGGCGTCACCAACACCAGCGTCACACTCGCCTGGAACGCCTCCACCGACAACGTCGCCGTCACCGGCTACGAGATCTACCGCGGCGGCACCCTCGTCACCACCGTCACCGGCACCACCCACACCGACACCGGCCTGACCGCCAACACCGCCTACACCTACACCGTCCGCGCCCGCGACGCCGCCGGCAACCGCTCCGCCAACAGCAACTCCGTCAGCGCCACGACCACGGGCGGCACCGGCGGCGGGGGGAACAAGGTGCTCGGCTACTTCGTGCAGTGGGGCGTCTACCAGCGCGGCTACCACGTCAAGAACATCGACACCAGCGGCTCCGCGGCCAAGCTGACCCACATCAACTACGCCTTCGGCAACGTGCAGAACGGCCAGTGCACGATCGGCGACAGCTACGCCGACTACGACCGCTTCTACCAGGCGGGCGAGAGCGTGGACGGCGTCGCCGACACCTGGGACGCCGGCGCGCTGCGCGGCAGCTTCAACCAGCTGCGCAAGCTCAAGCAGAAGCACCCGCACCTGAAGGTGCTGTTCTCCTTCGGCGGCTGGACCTGGTCCGGCGGCTTCGGCCAGGCCGCGCAGAACCCGGCCGCCTTCGCCAACTCCTGCTACAACCTGGTCGAGGACCCGCGCTGGGCGGACGTCTTCGACGGCATCGACATCGACTGGGAATACCCGAACGCCTGCGGCCTGACCTGCGACACCAGCGGACCGGCCGCGTTCAGGAACGTCATGTCGGCCCTGCGCACCCGCTTCGGCTCCAACTACCTGGTCACCGCCGCCATCACCGCCGACGGCAACAACGGCGGCAAGATCGACGCGGCCGACTACGGCGGCGCCGCGCAGTACGTGGACTGGTACAACGTCATGACCTACGACTACTTCGGCGCCTGGGCGGCCCAGGGCCCGACGGCCCCGCACTCGCCGCTCAACAACTACAGCGGCATCCCGATCGCCGGCTTCTACTCCGACAACGCGATCCAGAAGCTCAAGAGCAAGGGCGTGCCGGCGAGCAAGCTGCTGCTCGGCATCGGCTTCTACGGGCGCGGCTGGACCGGCGTCACGCAGGCCGCACCAGGAGGCACGGCCACGGGGGCGGCGCCGGGAACGTACGAGCAGGGCATCGAGGACTACAAGGTCCTCAAGACGCGCTGCCCGGCCACCGGCACGGTCGCGGGCACCGCGTACGCTCACTGCGGCAACCAGTGGTGGAGCTACGACACGCCGGCCACGATCGGCGGCAAGATGAGCTACTCGAAGAACCAGGGCCTCGGCGGCGCGTTCTTCTGGGAGCTCAGCGGTGACACCACCAACGCCGAGCTGCTCACGGCCATGAAGACCGGCCTGGGCTGACCGGACGGGGCCGGCCCTCCGCGCCTGGGGGCCGGCCCACCCCTCAGCCCAGCTCGCTCAGCTGGTCGGCCGTCAGCGACACCGTCGAGGCGGCCAGGTTCTCCTCCAGGTGGGCGATCGAGGAGGTGCCGGGGATCGGCGCCACGATCGGGGAGCGGGCCAGCAGCCAGGCCAGGCTGACCTGCGAAGGCGTGGCCCCGACGGCCTTGGCGACGTGCTCCACCGGGCTGCCGGGCGCGGCCAGGGCGCCCTTGGCGACGGGGCTGTAGGGGATGAACGCGATGCCCTGCGCCGCGCAGTGGTCCAGCACGCCCTCGGAGTCCCTGAGGGTGAGGTTGTAGCGGTTCTGGACGCTGGCGATCTCGACGACGCGCCGCGCCCGCTCCAGCTGCTCGACGGTCACCTCCGACAGGCCGATCGCGTCGATCTTGCCCTCGTCCCGCAGCGCCTTGAGCTCGCCGACCTGGTCCTCCAGCGGCACCTGCGGGTCGACGCGGTGCAGCTGCAGCAGGTCCAGCCGGTCCACGCCGAGCCGGCGCAGGCTCATCTCGACCTCCTGCCGCAGATACTCCGGCCGCCCCACGGCATGCCACTGGCCGGGCCCCGTGCGCACGAACCCGGCCTTGGTCGCGACCAGCAACCCCTCCGGGTACGGGTGCAGCGCCTCGCGGATCAGCTCCTCGTTGACGTACGGGCCGTAGGAGTCGGCGGTGTCGATCAGGTTCACACCCAGCTCGACCACCCTGCGCAGGACCCGGACGGCCCCGTCGCGGTCGCCGGGCGGCCCCCAGACGCCGGGCCCCGTGAGGCTCATGGCCCCGTATCCGAGGCGGTGCACGGTCTTGCCGCCGATGGCGATCGTGCCGGTGGACGGGAGCGATATGGGCATGCGGTCTCTCACCTCGTGTGTGACGTTCCAAGTCCGTGATGCAACGGATACGTGGTCAATCTTCCCTATCACCCCACCGATGAATACCTTTCGGGGCACGTGCGAATTTTGACCCGGTTCACCCTCCACGTTTCGAGGAGCAGCATGCGTTCCCGTTTACGTAAAGGCGTGCTCGGCACCATCACCGCCATGGCCGTGGCCCTGTCCCCCCTCACCCTCGCCGGCCCGGCGGAGGCGCACTCGGGCGCCCATTCCGTCCGCAAGCTGGTGCAGGCCGTCTCAGGCAAGAACGTCAAGAAGCACCTGTACGCGTTGCAGGCCATCGCCAACGCCAACGGCGGCACCCGCGTCTCCGGGACCCCCGGCTTCGACGCCTCCCGCGACTACGTGGCCCGCAAGCTGCGCGGCGCCGGTTACGACGTGACGATCCAGCCCTTCGAGTTCACCTTCGACGGCTACGTCACCCCGCCCGTGCTCAAGCGCACCAGCGGGGAGCAGAAGACGTACACGTACGGATTCTTCAGCGACTACGTCGCCATGCAGGACTCCCCCGCGGGCGCCGTCAGCGGCACGCTGCAGCCGGTGGACCTGGTGCTGCCGCCGGGGCCGGCCGCCAACTCCTCGTCCTCGGGCTGCGAGGCGAGCGACTTCGCCGGGTTCGTCGCCGGCAACATCGCGCTGATGCAGCGCGGCACGTGCAGCTTCCGCATCAAGGTGGACAACGCCATCGCCGCCGGGGCCTCCGGGGCCGTCGTGTTCAACGAGGGGCAGGAGGGCCGTACCGAGATCGACTTCAACCCGGTGCTCGGCGGGCCGGGCGTGACGATCCCCTCCTTCTTCACCAGCTTCGAGGTCGGCGACGAGCTGGCCGCCACGGCGGGCACCACCGTGCAGATGAACTGGGACCCGATCGTGGAGACCAGGACCACGTACAACGTGATCGCGCAGAGCAGGAAGGGCGACCCGGACAACGTCGTCATGCTCGGCGCCCACCTGGACAGCGTCCAGGAGGGGCCCGGCATCAACGACAACGGCTCGGGCAGCGCCGGGGTCCTGGAGGTCGCGCTGCAGATGGCCAAGACCAGGCCGAAGAACCAGATGCGCTTCGCCTTCTGGGGCGCCGAGGAGTTCGGGCTGCTCGGCTCCGACCACTACGTGACCTCGTTGACGGAGGAGGAGCGGGCCAGGATCGCCCTCTACCTCAACTTCGACATGATCGCCTCGCCCAACTACACGTTCGGGATCTACGACGGCGACGGCGACGCGTTCGGCACCGCCGGGCCCGCCGGATCCGACGTGATCGAGGAGGACTTCGAGAAGTTCTTCGCCGGGCGCGGGCTGCCGTTCACGGCGACGGCCTTCACCGGCCGATCCGACTACGGGCCGTTCATCGAGGTGGGCATCCCGTCGGGCGGGCTGTTCACCGGGGCCGAGGTGCTCAAGACAGAGGAGGAGGCGGCGATCTTCGGCGGGACGGCGGGCATCCCGCTCGACCCGTGCTACCACAGCGTCTGTGACACGATCAGGAACGTCAACGACCGGGCGCTGGACGTGAACTCGGACGCCATCGCGACGCTGGCGGGGACGTACGCGTACTCCACCGGCAGCATCGGCGCCACGACGCCGGCCCCGGCCGCCCGCACCGCCCGCACGCCCCATACCCACAAGCCGGCCGACGCCGCCGGCTGACCGGCCCCGCCCCGCGCCTCCCCCGCCCGCGGCACTCCGGTTGCGGTCCTTGATGAGGGGGAGGCGGGGGGTGCGCCGACCGCGGTGCGGCGGCCACCGCCCGCTCCGCCGGAAGGATCCCGGCCGAAGCACGGGCCGGCGGTGTCAGGGGGTGCCGGGGCGTTGGTGGCCGAAACGGACCGGTTTGGGGCCGTGCAGGCGGACCTCCGGGTCGGGCATCGCCTGCTCGCGCCCCGCCCGCTCCACTGCGGCCTCCACGACCGCCGGCTCCTCCCCGGCGGCCACGATCCGGCGGACCAGCCGCTCGCGCAGCCCCGCCGCCACCTCCGCGTGCGACGCGTACCCGGCCAGGTTGACCAGCTCGTGCGGGTCGTTCTCCAGGTCGTACAGGGCCTGCTCGCGGTAGCGGGAGGCGGCCGACACGTCCCAGGGGTGGGCGTCCTCGGCGACGGCGTAGTACTTCCACCGCGACGTGCGGATGCCGCGTCCCACCTCCGACTCGCTCACCTGGAAGAACACCTCCTCCGGCCACTCGGCGGACCGGGGGTCGCGGATCAGGGGCAGGAAGGAGCGGCCCTGCATCTCCTCGGGCACGGGCAGCCCGGCGGCCTCCAGCAGCGTGGGCGGCAGGTCGATGGTGCTGACCGGGCGGGAGATCGCGCCGCCGCCGTCGAAGCCGGGCCCGCGCAGCGCCAGCGGCACGCGCAGGGAGGCGTCGTGGCAGGAGCGCTTGTACTCGCCGTTGCGGGTCTTGAAGTGGTTGCCGTGGTCGGAGGTGTACGCGACGATCGTGTCGTCCAGCAGGTCCATGCTGCGCAGCGCGTCCAGGAGCCGGCCCAGGCCCTCGTCCAGGCGCTTGACCTGGCCCAGGTAGCCGCCCATGTGCTGGTGGGCCGTGCCGCCGAGCGCGGCCAGGTCCGGCGGCATCCAGCGGCCCTGATAGCGCTCCTCGTAACCCTCGGGCGCCGGGTAGTTGTCCACCTCGTTCTGGTGGTGCGGCTCCAGGAACGACAGGAACAGGTAGAACGGGTCGTCGGCGTGGTCGGCGACGAAGCGCACGGCCGCGTCCACGAGGGCGTCGGAGCGGTAGCCGGGCAGCAGGACGGGGTCGTTCGCCTCGTCGAACACGATGGTGCGGTAGGCGTCGGAGGTGTGCTCCAGGGCGTTGGCCGCCAGCCACGACCGGTAGCCGCCGCGCTGCTCCTCGGGGACCGGCTCGCTGCCGGCCAGGTGCCACTTGCCGATGTAGCCGGTGGCGTAGCCGGCCGCGCCGAAGTGGTGGGCCAGCGTGCGCTCCTCGGGGCGCAGCACGCGGCCGTTGCGGTAGACGCCGGTCGTGGTCGGGTAGCGGCCCGTCTGCAGGGCCGCGCGGGCCGGCGCGCACACCGGCTGCGGGGTGAGCGCGACCGTGGCCTGCGTACCGTTCCTGGCCATTCTGTCGAGGTTCGGGGTGAAGGGACCGACGGTGTCCCACCGCTGCTGGTCGGTGAAGACGACGATCACGTTCGGGCGCAAAAGGAGGACTCCTGTCGAACTATTTGAGGCCGGTCAGCGCGATACCGCGTACGAAGTATCTCTGGGTCAGGATGAACAGGACGGCGGTGGGGACGAAGAGGATCACCGAGCCGGCGGCGGTGAGGTGCCACAGCGTGAAGTACTCCTGGTTGAACAGGGTGAGCCCGACCGGGATGGTACGCATCTCGGGCGTGCTGGTGGCGACCAGCGGCCAGAGGAACTCGTTCCACTGGAAGACGAACGTGAACAGCCCGAGCACGGCCAGTGCCGGCCGCGTCTGCGGCAGGATGACGCTGCGGTAGATCCGCAGCTCGGAGGCGCCGTCGATGCGCGCGGCGCTGATCAGGTCGTCGGGGATGGGCTGGATGAACTGTCTCATGAGGAAGATCCCGAACGCGTCCATGAGGAACGGCGTGATCAACCCCTGGTACGTGTTGAGCCAGCCCATGTTGGCCATCAGCACGTACAGCGGGATCATGCGCACGAAGAACGGCACCATCAGCGTGGCCAGCAGGGCCACGAACAGCGTGTTGCGCAGCGGGAACCGGAACTTGGCGAACACGTACCCGACGAGCGGGTCGAACAGCAGGTGCGCCAGCGTGATGAGGCCGGCCACGACGAGGCTGTTGACGATGAAGTTCCCGAACGGCGCCCGGGTGAACAGCTCGGCGTAGTTGCCCCACTGCGGCGACTCCGGCACCAGGACGGCCTCGGCCGACAGCGTCTCGGCCTCGGTCTGCAGCGACAGCGAGAGCATGTAGAGCAGCGGCACGACGGTGACGAGCGAGGCCACGCCGAGCAGGGTGTAGAGCAGCGCCTTGCGCATCAGTACGTGACCTCCCCGCGCCGCCCCGCCCGCAGCTGGACCAGGGTGAACGCCACGATCACGACCAGCAGCAGCACCGACTGCGCCGAGGAGTAGCCGAAGTCCCTGGTGCGGAAGGCGACGTTGAAGATGTGGAAGACCGACAGGTCGGTGGCGTCGCCGGGGCCGCCGCCGGTGATGATGTACGCCTGCCCGAACGCCTGCAGCCCCGAGATGACCGCCATCACCGACACGAACAGCGTGGTCGGGGCGAGCAGCGGCAGCGTGATCCGCCAGAACCGGCGCCAGGCGTCCGCCCCGTCGATCTTGGCGGCCTCGTGGTAGGTCTCCGGGATGCCCTGCAGCCCGGCCAGGAACAGCACCATCGTGTAGCCGACGCTCTGCCAGAGCGTGACGGCGGCGATCGTGAGCAGCGGCGAGGTGTTGAGCCACTGCTGCTCGGGCAGCCCCATCGCGTCCAGCGCCCGGTTCAGCACGCCCAGCTCGGGGTCGAGGATGTTGCGCCACAGCAGCCCGACGATCGCCACCGAGGTCAGGTAGGGCACCAGCAGCAGCACCCGGAAGGCCACCCGCCCCTTGAGCGGCTGGTCGATCGCCATCGCCAGGGCCAGCCCGAGCACGATCGACCCGATCACCACCATCACCGCGAAGCCCACCGTGACCAGGAACGAGTGCCGGACGGAGGGGTCGGCCAGGGCCTGGGTGTAGTTGCCCAGGCCCGTCCACTGGTCGGCCATCGGCCCCGTGCGGAAGCTCGTGGCCACCACGTTGCCGATCGGCAGGTAGAAGAAGGCCGCGAAGAACAGGATCGCCGGGAGCAGGAAGAGGTAGGCGGTCCTGGCGTAGCGGCCGGACAACGTGCGGGGCCTCACTTCAGGAAGCCCTCCGCCGTCTCGGCGAACTTGCGCAGCACCTCGGCGGCCGGCTGGTTCTGGATGATCACCTGCTGGTACATGACCTTGAGCTGCTCGTCCCACTTGCCGAGCTGGCCGGTCAGGCGCACCTGCTGGGAGGAGTCCTTCGCGTACGGCAGCGCGTCGGCGAAGACCTTGATGACCTCGTTCGACTGCACCTCGGGCAGCTCGGTCCAGGAGACGCGCGGCATGAGCATGCCCGTCTCCTTGGTGGCGGCCTGCTCGACCTCGATGGCCGTGATGCGCTTGATGAAGTCCCACGACAGGTCGGGCCGGGCCGCCTTGGCGGGCACGAACATGCTCACCCCGGCCGCCTGCGTGGCCTGCGTCTTGTGCTTCAGCGGCGGCGCGACGCCGAGCTCGATGTCGGGGCTGGTCTTCTTGATCGGGTCCAGGTCCCAGGGGCCGGTGAAGATCATCGCGGCGCGCTTGGCCGAGAACAGCTTCTGCGGTCCCGAGTAGTCGGTGCCGGACACCGGCACGGGGGCGACCTTGTGCTTGTGGATCAGGTCGGCCTGGAACTGCAGGGCGGCGACCGCGTCCTCGATGGGCGTCATGACCTTGCCGGTCTGCGGGTCGTACGGGGTGACGCCGGCCTGGGTGAGCCAGGGCCAGACGTAGAGGTAGTCCTGGTTGAGCGCGACGCCGTACACGCCGTCCTTGGTCAGCTTCTTCGCCGCGTCGAGGAACTCCTCCCAGGTGGTCGGCACCTCGACCCCGGCGTCCCTGAGCATGGCCTTGTTGTAGAAGAGGGTGTTGCAGGTCAGGTGGAGCTGCACGCCGTACACCTTGCCCTGGTACGAGTTGCGCTCGACCGTCACCGGCTGCCAGTCCGAGGGGAAGCCCATGGCCTGGCCGTCGCGGTCCACGTAGTCCTGCAGCGAGCGGGCGTTGCCGGAGACGGCGAACTCCTGCACCCACCCGCCGGGCTCCTCCACCAGGTCGGGCACGGTCCCGGAGGCGAAGTCGGCCAGCAGCCTGGTGCGCAGGTCGGGCCACTGGTACTTCTGCAGGTTGACCTTGACCTTGTTGGCCTGCTCGAACTCGGCGATCACCTTGCGGTATGCCTGGTAGTCGTGGCCCGCGTTCCAGTAGACGGTGAAGGTGCCGGGGGCGGCGGAGCTCTGCGTGGTCGGCGCTCCCGCGCAGGAGGACAGGACGGGCACCGCGGCGGCCGCCCCGACGAGTCGGAGCAGGTCACGGCGTGAGGGGTGGGAAGGCATCTCGGATTTCCCTTCTAGGACGAGCCCCGCCGCATGAAGGTCCAGGAGCGGACGATCTCGCGGGCGGGCGGCGGCTCCTCGGCCTGGAGGCGGTCGAAGAGCAGGCGTACGACGTCGGTGTAGTCGTGCCGGATCGGGCCGACCGTGCTGAGCTGCGGATTGCTGATGAGACCCTCGTCGATGTTGCCCGCGCCGACGATCGCGACGTCGCCGGGCACGCTCAGCCCCAGGTCCCGGGCGGCCCAGATGGCGCTGATCGCCGCCCGGTCGGAGGCGGCGAAGATCGCGTCGGGCCGGTCGGGGGAGCGCAGGAGCTCGGTCGCCGTCTGGTACGCCGACACGCGGTCGTCGGCGCCCCCGGTGACGATCCGCTCCTGCACGCCGTGCCGGTCCAGGGCGGTGGTGTAGCCGAGGAGCCGCCCCGCGGGCCGGTCGCGGTAGAGCTCGTGCCGGTGCGCCATGAACGCGATCCGCCGCCGGCCCGTGGCCAGCAGGTGCTCGACCGCCTCGGCGCACGCCTCCGTCTCCGGGGTGCGTACGACGTCGCAGCCCGCCAGCCCGCTCTCGTTGCTCAGCACCACCATCGGCAGCCCGGTGGCGGCCAGCCCGCCGAGCAGGTCCTGGGTGAGGTGGTCGCCGACGACGTTGATCAGGGCGCCGTCGGCGATGCCGCCGCGCAGCACGTCGATGGCGGCGTTCGCGCGGGCCTCGGAGTAGACGGCGAGCGAGACCACGGAGTAGCCCCGCGCGTCGGCCATCTCGTGCAGGTCCGTGGCCAGCCGCTCGTCGGTGGGCACGCCGCCGAACGAGCTCAGCACCAGGCAGACCCGCTGGGTGCGGCGCTTGCGCAGGCTCCTGGCGGCCTGGTTGGGGGTGTAGCCGAGCTGCCTGGCGGCATCGAGCACCCGCTGCCTGGTCTCGGCGGCCACGGGTCGGTCGCGGCCGCTGAGGACGTAGGAGACGGTCGCCACTGACACGTTCGCCAGCTCGGCCACTTGTCGCGCTGTTGGTCTCATGTTAGTCGAATAACCTAGCATTCCCTACAGGGATATGGGGAAATTTCTGGACTCGGATCTCGGTGAGCAGGTCAACGTATGGAGAGTCTTCACCTCTCGGCCGCCGGCCGGTGTGAAACGATTAACACCGTATTCCTCACGTGCCGCCCGGGCAATAGGTGAGCGCGTTTCAGCCGAGGACGCGGACGGGGTCGGCCAGCAGGCCGAGGAACGCCTCCATCCAGGCGGCGGCCACCGCGCCGTCGACCGCACGCCGATCGACCGACAGCGTCACCCGAAGCACCGGGCCGGCCTTCACCCGGCCGCCCCTGACCACCGGCTCCTCCCGCACCGCCCCCACGGCGAGGGCCGCGGACCGGGCCGGGCCGACGGTGGCGGCGACCTCCGCCACGTCGTGCGGGCCGAGGCTCGTCACGGTCATGACCCCGCCCTCCAGCTCGTCGCTCCGGAGCGTCCCGGCCCTGGCCCGGCCGGTGAGCGCCTCGACGGCGGCGGCGACGGAGGTGAGGGACTGCCGCTCCACCGACCTGAGCACGGGGGCGACCGGGCCGCCGTCGGCGGAGACGGCCAGGTCCACCGTCTCGAACGTCCTGGTGCCCTCCGGGGTCCGCGCGACGTTCATGGCGGGGACCAGCCGGTACGCGTGCGCTGCCGCCTTGATCACGAAGTCGGTGACGGAGACGGGTCGGCCGGTGCCGTCGCCGAGGCGCCGGCGGAGCTTGAGCAGCTTGTCCAGCTGAGCCGTGCCGCGCAGGCAGAGGTGCTGCTCGCCCCCGGCCTCCCGGCCGCTCGGATGCGCCGTCATCTCGGTGAGCGCGGCGGCCACCTCCTCGTCCCTGGCGATGGCCGCCCGCTCCAGCACCCTGCTGATGCTCGGCGACGCCTCCCCGCCGGTCACCCGCCGCACCGGCTGCTCCAGCCGGCCGAAGAAGCGGCGCTGGAGCTCGTCGGCCAGCCACCCGCCGTAGGACGGCCCCACCGGCCCCTGCTCCGCGATGAGCACGTTGCGCGTCTTCCCGACGCTGGCCCCGATCGTCTCCCAGTCCAGGCTGGCCCGGTCGAGCCAGCGCAGGTCGATCACCTCCGCGTCCACCCCGGACGCCTCGACCGCCCGCAGCACGTACGAGGTCATCGCCAGGTACGTCAGCACGGTCACCCGCGACCCGGCCCGGCGCACGGCCGCCCGCCCGACCGGCAGGCAGTAGTCCAGGTCGTCCACCGGGCACTCCCCGGTCGAGTTGTACAGGTCGACGTGCTCCAGCACGACGACGGGGTCGCGGCAGAGCAGCGCGCTGTTCAGCAGCCCCACGTAGTCGAACGGCGTCGTGGGCGCCACGATCCGCCAGCCGGGGGCGGTGGCGAAGAGGCCGGCGGGATCCATGGAGTGCTGGGAGCCGTACCCGGTGCCCATGGCGACCTTGCTGCGCAGGACGAGCGGCATGGCGTCGTCGCCCCCGTACATGTGCCTGGCCTTGGCGATCTGGTTGAAGAGCTGGTCGGCGGCCACCCACATGAAGTCGGCGTACATGAGCTCGACCACCGGCGTGTACCGGCCGTCCGAGGCGATGCCGCCGGCCAGGCCGGTGAAGGCGTTCTCGCTGATGGGGGTGCCCAGGACGCGGTCGGGGAAGGACTCCTTGAGCCCGCGGGTGGCGCCGTTGGTGCCGCCGTTGAGCCGGTGCACGTCCTCGCCGAGCACGACGATCGACTCGTCCGTACGCATGCGCCGCGCCATCACCTTGGCCACGGCGTCGATGAACTTCCGCTCGGCCAGCTCCCCCGTGAACGTGTCCCGGTCCGCCGTACGCGCGCCCGCGAACTCGGCGAGGTCGCGCACGCCCACGTGCGCGAATCCCGGGTCGGGCCACTCGGCCGGCCGGATCCTGCGCTGTCCCGGCCGGCCGCCGGGGACGGGCTCGATCAGGACGCCGCCCACGTCCGCCATGAGCTCCCTGGCCCGCGCGGCGGCGGCGTCGACGTCGGGGCGCCCGAGGAGGCCGCGGCGCGACAGGTGGCCGGCCAGCCGCTCGATCGGGTCGCGGGCCCGCCACTCCTGCTCCTCCTCCTTGGTCCGGTAGCCGAAGGCGCTGCCGGGCAGGGGGCCGTTCTGGTGGAAGTAGCGGTAGACGTCCGCCTCGACGAGGGCGGGGCCGCGGCCCGCCCGCAGGTGCCCGAGCACCTCGCGCATGGCCAGGTGGACGGCCAGCGGGTCCATGCCGTCCACCTTCCAGCTGGCCACGCCGAAGCCGGGGCCGCGGGCCGACAGGCGTGGCTCGGCGGTCGCCTCGGCCACGCCGGTGGAGACGGCGTAGCGGTTGTTCTCGACGAAGAAGCAGAGCGGCAGCCGCCAGGCGGCGGCCAGGTTGAGCGTCTCCAGCGTGGAGCCGATGTTGGCGGCCCCGTCGCCGAAGTACGTGACCGCGACCGCCCCGGTCCCCGCCCGCCGGTGCGCCCACGCCGACCCCGCCGCGAACGGCACGCCGCCCCCGACGATCGCGTTGGTGCCGATCGCCCCGGCCTCCTCCCAGCGCAGGTGCATGGAGCCGCCCCGGCCGTGGCTGAAGCCCCGGTCCAGGCCGCAGATCTCGGCGAGCGTGCGCAGCAGCACCTCGCGCACCTCGGGCGAGAAGTCCCTGGTCGGATCGATGCCCTTCGGCTCCACGTACGCCAGCGCCTTGGCCAGGAACTGGTGGTGCCCCCGGTGGGAGCCGTTGACCGTGTCGCCCGGCGCCAGCGACAGGACCGAGCCGACCGCGCCGCCCTCCTGGCCGATGCTGGAGTGGGCCGGGCCGTGCACCAGGCCCGACCGGGCGAGGTCGAGCACGTACTCCTCGAACGTCCTGATCAGCAGGAGCTGGCCGAGCATGCTCGTCAGCAGGTGGGGGTCGGCGGCGTCCCAGTCCTCGTCGGTGGCGACGACCTCGACCCAGGGCGCGGGCGGTTCGAGCCCGTGATGCTGGGGCATTCCTCAGCCTTACACGGTCTGGATCCAAAGAACAGTCCTTACAGCCCTGCGAGGGCGGACGTAGGCTGGATTGGATCCAAAAGGGAAGGGGCCGGTATGAGCGGACTTCCAGGGCTGAGCCGGGTGGACCACATCGGCTTCACGGTGCCCGATCTGGAGGAGGCCAGGGAGTTCCTGGTGGACGTGCTCGGCTGCGAGTACATGTACACGCTCGGCCCCTACCGGCACGACGACGGCCCGTGGATGAAGGAGCACCTCAACGTGCATCCGCGGGCCGTGATGGAGCGGCTGCACTTCTTCAGGTGCGGCGGGCAGGCGATCTTCGAGGTGTTCCAGTACTCGGCGCCGGGCCGGCATCCCGAGGTGCCCAGGAACAGCGACGTCGGCGGGCACCACGTGGCGCTGTACGTGGAGGACATCGACGCCGCCGTGGCCTACCTGCGGGAGCGCGGGGTCCAGGTGCTCGGCGAGCCCACCGCCAGCAGGGGGCCCAGCGAGGGGCAGCGGTGGGTGTACTTCCTGGCGCCGTGGGGGATGCAGTTCGAGCTGGTGTCGTACCCGGGTGGCAAGGCGTTCGACCGTGCGGGTGCCTGAGAGCGAGCGGGTGGCCGCGCACCTGCGCGAGGCCATACTCAGCGGCGCGATCGCGCCCGGGGAGCGCATCCGGCAGGAGGAGCTGGCCGAGCGGCTCGGGGCCAGCCGGCTGCCCGTGCGCGAGGCGCTGCGCATGCTGGCGGCCGAGGGGCTCACACCGAGCACCACCCGCGCAGGGGCGCGAGGGTGCCCCGGCTTGGCGGGCACGAGGTGGACGTGATCTACCAGATGCGCGAGCGGCTCGAACCCCTCGCCCTGACCGAGAGCATCCCCCACCTGACCGCCGGCGACCACCGCAGGCTCGGGCTGATCCAGGACAAGATCGAGGCCAACACCGACATCGGCGAGTTCCTCGCGCTCGACCGCGAGTTCCACCTGCTGACCTACTCCGGGTGCGGCATCGAGCAGCTCTCGTCGATGGTCGTGCGGATGTGGAACGCGACCCAGCACTACCGGCGGGCGTTCATGCGGCTGACCGGCCCGTCGCGGCGGTGGGTGGTCAACGCCGAGCACCGGCTGCTGCTGGACGCGATCGAACGGCGCGACGCCGTGGATGCGGAACGGTACCTGAGCGGTCATATCAGGCGTACCCGGGTAGAGCTTTCACAGCACCCGGAAGTGTTCGGGGACGGAGGTAAACGGGGATGACGGGGATGATCGTGAACGGCGCGGCCGTGGAGGCGGGGTCCGATCCGGACACCCCGCTGCTCGACGTGCTGCGCGGCGAGCTGGGGCTGGTGGGGACCCGGTTCGGCTGCGGGGTGGGGTTGTGCGGGGCGTGCTTCGTGCTGCTCGACGGGCGGGTCACGGCGGCCTGCGACACGCCGCTGTCGGCCTGCGAGGGGCGGGAGGTGGTGACGGTCGAGGGGCTGGCGCCCGGTGACTCCCTGCACCCGGTGCAGCGGGCGATCCTGGAGGAGCAGGCGGGGCAGTGCGGCTACTGCCTGTCGGGGATCATGGTCAGCGCCGCCGCGCTGCTGGCCGCCGACCCCCGGCCGGACGAGGAGGCGGTGGTGGCGGCGCTCGACCGCAACCTGTGCCGCTGCGGGGTCCAGCGGCGCGTGGTCCGCGCCGTGCTGAAGGCGGCGGAATGAGCGGCGACGACGCGGTCACGGTGCGGGACGACGGGATCGTCCTGGTCCGGGCCGGGAAGGTGGAGCTGGGGCAGGGGGTGCTCACGGCGCTGGCCCAGATCGCGGCCGACGCGCTGGGGGCCGACCTGGGGCAGGTGCGAATCCTGCCCGCCCGTACGGGTGCGGGGCCGGACGAGGGGATCACGGCGGGGAGCCGGTCGATCTCCCACTCGGGCCCGCCGCTGCGCGAGGCGTGCGCCCGGGTCAGGGCCGCCTGCGCCGCCGAGGCGGCCCGCCGCTGGGGCGTCGCCCCCGGCGAGGTGACGGTACGGCGCGGCGAGTTCCGCTGCGGCGACCTGACCGCGACCTACGCCGACCTGGCCAAAGCGGCCGGCCCGGGCGCACACCCGGGTGGCCCGCCCGTCGGCCCCGCCCCGGAGGCCACGGTGAACGCCGTGGAGGCGGCGCCGGTGTACGTGGGGGTCAGCGTGCCCAGGCTCGACCTGCCCGACAAGGTCGCCGGGCGGCCCAGGTTCGTCCACGACCTGCGCCTGCCGGGCCAGCTCTACGGCCGGGTGCTGCGCCCGCCCTCCCCCGCCGCCCGGCTGCGCCACCTCACCCCCCAGCCGGACCTGCGCGTGGTGCGCGACGGCTCGTTCCTGGGCGTGCTGGCCGAGACCGAACCCGAGGCGGACCGCGCCCTGAACCGGCTGCGCAAGGCCGCCGAATGGGACGACCGCGACACCCTGCCCGACGAGCACGACCTGCGCACCTTCCTCCGCACCGGCCCGCACGAAACCGTCCGCGTGCGGGAACCGGCCGGGGAAAGACCTGACGGGGAGCTACGGACGGCCACCTACAGCAGGCCCTTCATCGCCCACGCCTCGATCGCCCCGAGCTGCGCCGCCGCCCGCTGGAACGCCGACGGCACCCTGGAGGTCTGGAGCCACACCCAGGGCGTCCACCCGCTCAGGACGGCCCTGGCCCGGATCCTGGGCCTGGACGAGGAGCGGATCGAGGTGCGCCACGTCGAGGGCGCCGGCTGCTACGGCCACAACGCCGCCGACGACGTGGCGCTCGACGCGGCCCTGCTGGCCCGGGAAGCCGGCGGCCGGCCGGTGCAGGTGCGGTGGAGCAGGCGGGACGAGCTGACGTGGGCGCCGTTCGGCTCGGCCATGTCGGTGGACGTGGCAGCGGTGGTGGACGAGGCCGGGACGGTGCGGTCCTGGGACTACGACGTGTGGAGCCAGGGCCACATCAGCCGCCCGGGTTACGCCGGGGTGCCCGGCCTGCTCGCCGGGGCCCACCTGGAGCGCCCGTGGACGTACCCGGCGGCCACCGACCCGCCGGAGCGGGGAGGCTGGGGGATGACCCGCAACGCGGCGCCGATCTACGACTTCCCGCGGGTCGCGGTGACCGGCCACCGCGTGCTGGAGACGCCGATCCGCTCGTCGGCGCTGCGGTCGCTGGGGGCGTTCATGAACGTCTTCGCGATCGAGTCGTTCATGGACGAGCTGGCCCTGGCCGCCGGGCGCGACCCGCTGGCGTACCGGCTGGACCACCTGGGCGACCCGCGCGGGCAGGAGGTCCTGCGGCGGGCGGCCGCGGCGGCCGGCTGGGGCGCGCCCGGGCTCGGGCTGGGGTTCGCGCAGTACAAGGGCGTGGGCGCGTACTGCGCGGCCGTGGCGGAGGTGGAGGCCGAGCAGGACGTACGGGTGCGCCGCCTGACCATCGCCGTGGACGTCGGCCAGGTCGTCAACCCCGACGGCGTGCGCAACCAGATCGAGGGCGGCGCCACCCAGGCGGTGAGCTGGACGCTGAAGGAGCGGGTGCGGTTCGACCGGCACGCGATCACCAGCGGCGACTGGGAGGCCTACCCGATCCTGCGCTTCAGCGAGGCGCCGGAGGTGGTGGTGGAGCTGGTCGAGCACCCGGGCACGCCGTCGGTGGGCGCGGGCGAGGCGGCTCAGGGCCCGGTGGCGGCGGCGATCGCGAACGCGGTGGCCGCCACGATCGAGGTCCGCGTCCGCGACCTCCCGCTGGACCGGGAAGCGGTGATCAGGGCCATCGAGTGACTCAGTAGGCGTTGGCCACGACCAGGTCCTGTGCCGGGAACAGCGTCAGCACCCGGCACCCCTCCGGCGTGACCACGACCTCCTCCTCGATCCTGGCCGCCGAGAACCCGTCGCTCGCCGGGCAGTACGTCTCCAGCGCGAACACCATTCCGGCCCGCAGCTCGATCGGCTCCCGCATGCTGTTGAGCCGCGAGATGATCGGCCGCTCGTGCAGCCCCAGCCCCAGCCCGTGCCCGAACTGCAGCCCGAACGCCGCCATCTCGTCCTCGAACCCGAACTCGGTGGCCGGCGGCCACACGGCGGCCACCTGGTCGCTCCCCACACCCGGCTTGATCATGCCGATCGAGGCGTCCATCCACTCCCGCGCCCTGGCGTACGCCTCCCGCTGCGCGGCCGTCGCGCTCCCGACGCCGAACGTGCGGTAGTAGCACGTCCGGTAGCCGTTGAAGGAGTGGATGATGTCGAAGAACGCCTGGTCACCGGGCCGGATCAGCCGGTCGGAGAAGTTGTGCGGATGCGGGTTGCAGCGCTCGCCGCTCACCGCGTTGACCGCCTCCACCTGGTCGGAGCCCATCTCGTAGAGGCGCTTGTTGACCAGCGCGACGATCTCGTTCTCCCGGATGCCGGGCTTCAGCGCCTCCATGACGTCCTGGTAGACGCCGTCCACCATGGCGGCGGCCTGGGTGAGCAGCATGATCTCGTCGGTGGACTTGATGACGCGGGCGTCCAGCATGAGCTGCTGGCAGTCCACCACGCGTAATCCCTGCCGCTGCATCTCGAACAGGAACGGCGGCTCGACGATGTCCACCCCCACGGGCGCGCCGTCCAGCCCGGCGTCGCTCAGCAGGCCCTTGATCTGGCGGACCGCGTCGGCCATCAGCCCGGCCGTGGGGGCGATGGCGCCGCGCAGGCCCAGCATGCCCGCGTGGCAGTCGGCGGGGTCCAGCCAGGGGCTGTGCAGGCGGTGGTGGCGGGCGGCGGAGCCGAAGTCCCAGAGTCTCGGCGGGGCGTCGCGGGCGAGCAGGGCGTACCTGGTCATCTTGTCGCCGAGGGCGCCGCCGATCCAGGTCTGGGTGACGTACCTGATGTTGTAGAAGTCGAACAGCAGGAACGCCCCGCACTCGCTGCCCTCCAGCGCGGCGCGGGCGCGGCGCAGCCGGTGGTCCCGGAGCCGGTCGAAGTCGACGCGCCGCTCGTAGTCCACGGACATGTGCCCGGGCGCGGGCAGCGGCCCTGCGACCGGCCCAGTGATCGGCCCAGTGATCGGCCCAGTGATCGGCCCAGTGATCGGCCCAGTGATCGGCCCAGTGATCGGCGCGCTCACGAGCCGAGCCCGTCGTCCACGGCCACGTCCTCGGGCTTGAGCTCCAGCCCGGAGGCGGCGGCCTGGAGGTCGAGCAGGATGGCGAAGTCCTCGCCGGTCCGGCCGGTGCCGACGGCGGCCTGGACGAGCTGCGCGGTGAGCGCGGTCACCGGCATCGGCACGTCGAGGGCGCGGGCGGCGGCCAGGCCCAGGTCGAAGTCCTTGCGCAGCAGGACCGGGGTGAACGTGGGCGTGTAGTCGAGGTGCACGAACGCGGGCGACTTGTAGCGGGTGAACGCCGAGCCCACCACGCTGTCGTTGAGGAACTCCAGGAACGCGTGCCGGGGCACCCCGCCCTTCTCGGCCAGCACGGTGATCTCGGCGAGCGTCTGGGTGACGACGCCGAGCAGCAGGTTGTGCGCGATCTTCACCAGGCGGGCGGTCTCGCCCTCGCCCGCGTACGTGGCCGACCGGCCGAGCCGGGCCAGCAGGCCGGCCACCCGGTCGTAGGTCTCGCGGGGCCCCGAGCAGACGATGCTCAGCAGGCCGGCCCGCACCACCTTGCCGTTGCCGCTGACCGGCGCGGCCAGGAACTCCGTGCCGTTGCGCGCGCACTCCTCGCGGGCGGCGGCCGACGCCTCCGGGGAGATCGTGGAGCAGTCCACGACCACGCCGGGGCCGCCGTCGCCCAGCAACTCGGCGAGGACCTGCGTGAGGTCGGCCGACGTGGCGACCATGGTGAAGACGACGTCGCGGTCGCGCAGCCCGGCGATCGTGTCCGACACCAGCGCGCCGTGCTCGCGCAGCGGCTCCGCCTTGGCCCGCGTACGGTTCCACACGGCCAGCTCCACGCCGTCCCCGGCCAGCCGCGCGGCCATGGGGAAGCCCATGCGGCCGGTGCCGATCCAGCCCACCCGCCGTAGTCCTGCAGTCATCGGAAGTCGCCTTTCGCGAGCCGCTGGGCCAGCCAGTCGGCGGTGTAGGGACGGTGCCAGGGGGTGAGGTTGGCGCAGCCGTGGTTGCCCTCCTCCAGCATGAGCAGCTCGCTGTCGCCGCCCGCCGCGGTGGCCAGCCGCTCGGCCTGCCGCCAGGGGATGAGCCGGTCCTTGCGCCCGAACACGACCAGCAGCGGCGCGGTGATCGCCTGCGCCGAGCCCTCCATGGTCAGCGTGTACGCGATCCGCCGGGCCTCCTCCTCGGTGGCCGCCCGGGCCCTGACGCGGAAGGTCTCCCTGGTCAGCTCGGGCAGGCCGGACCAGCAGTCGCCGAAGTCGTACGGCCCGGCGAGCGCCACGCACGCCTTGACCCGGTCACCCGCGGCCGCCGCCACCCGGGGCGCGTAGTACCCGCCCAAGCTGACCCCCCACACCCCGATCCTGGACGCGTCGATCCGCGGCTCGGCGGCCAGCGCGTCGAGCAACGCCTTGCCCGGCTGGGTCCAGTCGGCCCTGATCGGCAGGTCGTACTCGGCCTCCCCCTGCCCGGGCCCGTCCACGGCGAACGTGGCCAGCCCCCGCTCCAGGAAGAGCTGCTCGACCACCCGGTGCTCCTCCTTGGCCGAGTCCAGCCCGGACAGCATGAGCACCGCCGGGTGCGGCCCGGGCCCCGGGGGCAGCCGGAGGATCCCGACGAGCGCGGTGCCCTCGAAGCCGGCCTCGACCCGGCGGCCCGGCGGGGACAGGTGGGGCAGGGCGTCGTCGAGGCAGGCCACCGCCCGCAGGTGGGCGCGGCGCATCTGGTCGGGGTTGGCCACGAACACGAACTTGGCGAAGTGGAAGTAGAGGGCGGCCTGTGCCAGGTGCCCGCCCGCCGACAGGTGCCGGCCGGTGGCCAGCGCCTGCCGGCCCAGCTTCTCGTGCTCGGCGGCCACCGACGACCAGGCGGCGCACCAGCCGTCCCAGTCGTCCAGGTCGCGGGTGACGCGCTCGAAGTCGGAGGCGGTCACGCCGTTGGCGGTGAACCGGGGTCCCCAGTGCTCGACGGCGGACGCGACTCGCTCGTCCACGATGGATCACCGACCTTTCCGCCCAGGTAGAGCGAGGCGATCTCGGGGTTGTCCCGCACGGCGGCGGCGGTGCCGGTCAGGCGTACCTTCCCGCCCTCCATGACCACGCCGTGCGTGGCCAGGCCGAGGCCGAGCCGGACGTTCTGCTCGACCAGCAGCACGGTGGTGCCCGCCCGGCCGAGGTCCTGGACGACCTCCGCCACGCCGGCCAGCCCGCGCGGGTCCAGGCCCAGCGACGGCTCGTCGAGCAGGACGAGCCGCGGGTCGAGCATGAGGCAGCGGGCGATCTCGACCATCCGCCGCTGGCCGCCGCTGAGGTTGCCGGCATGGTCGCGGGCGCGCTCGGCGACGATGGGCAGGCGCTGCTTGACCTGGTCGAGGCGCTCGCGCAGGAGCTTCTTGTCCCTGCGGATGAGGTAGCCGCCCATGAGGACGTTCTCCTGCACGGACATGGCGGGGAACAGGGCGTGCGACTGCGGCACCTGGGCGATGCCGCGGCGCAGGATCTCGTCGGGGGCACGCCCGCCGATGGGCTCGCCGTCCATGCGGATCTCGCCCTCGGTGGGGACCAGCAGGCCGCTGATGACGCGCAGGACCGTCGACTTGCCCGCGCCGTTGGGGCCGACCAGGCAGGTGATCGTGCGCTCGGCGCACTCCAGGTCCACGCCGCGCAGCACGCTGCCGCCGCCGTAGCCCGCGACCACCGCCTTGAGCTGCAGCATCTATCTCACCACCGGCATCCAGTCGGTCCCGAGGTAGGCGTCCAGCACCGCCGGGTCCTCCCTGACCAGCCCCGGCGGCCCCTCGGCGATCAGCCGGCCGCCGGCCAGCACCGCGACCGGGTCGCACAGGTCGAGCACGAGCGGGATGTCGTGCTCGACGACGAGGAAGGTGACGCCGGCCGCGTTGAGCTCGCGGATCACCTCGGTGATGCGGCCCAGCAGGCTCGGGTTCACGCCGCCGGCGGGCTCGTCGAGCAGGATCAGCTTGGGCTCCAGCATCAGCACCTGGGCCAGCTCGACCAGCTTGCGCTGCCCGTACGACAGCGCGCCGGCCTGCCGGCCGGCGAAGCGGCCGAGCCCGACCAGGTCGAGCAACTGGCCGGCGCGCTCCGCCTCGTGGCCGCGCACGGCGTCGGACAGCATGGTCCGCCAGCGGGAGTCGGCCAGCGGGGCGACCACGTTCTCCCGTACGGTCAGGTCGTCGAAGAGCCTGGTCACCTGGTACGACCGCCCGAGCCCGAGATGGCACCGCCGCCACGGCCGCAGCCGGTCGACGCGCCGCCCGTCGAACCAGATCTCGCCGGAGTCCGGCGGCAGCCCGCCGGTGACCAGGTTGAACAGCGTGGTCTTGCCCGACCCGTTCGGCCCGATCAGCGCCGTGATCGTGCCCTGCCGCACGTCGAGCGAGACGTCGTCCACCGCGACCAGGCCGCCGAACCGCTTGGACACCCCGCGCACCGACAGCAGCACGTCCCTCTCGACAGGGACCGGGGGCACCCGGTCACGGGCGACCGGCCGGTCGATGTACTCCACGGGCGCCGGATGCCTGCGCCGCCACCACTCCCCCACGGTCGGCAGCAGGCCCTTGGGCAGGAACAGCACCACCAGGACCAGTGCGCCGCCGAAGAGCAGCACGCGCGACTGGACGCCGCCCGCGTAGACGGTGGCCGCCTCGCTGACCAGGTTGACGGCGAAGGCGCCCACGACGGGCCCGTACAGGGTGCCCCGGCCGCCGGCCAGGGCGGCCAGCACGATCGTCACGCTGCCGAGGATGGCGAAGGAGCCGACCGGGTTGATGTAGGTCAGGTAGTAGGCGTAGACGCCGCCGGCCACGCCGATGAAGAAGGCGCTGGCCGCGTACGCGACGATCTTGAAGCGGGTGGTGTTGACGCCGATCGAGGCGGCCTTGCCCTCGTCCTCCCGGATCGCCACCAGCCCGGTCCCGAGCTTGGTGCGCCTGATCCATGCGCTGAACAGCACCGTCAGCACGAGCAGCAGCAGGAAGGCGTAGTAGAACGGGATGTTCTGGAAGTCGCGGTGCCAGAACGGCAGCTCCAGCGTGATCCCGTCCGAGCCGCGCGTCAGCTCCCTGGAGTTGACCGCGATGATCTGCGCCGCCAGCAGCATCGCGATCGTGATGATGACGAACGCGTGGCCGCGCGTCCTGAGCACGACCGCGCCGATGAGCACCGCGATGACCGTCGCGACCACCCCGCCGAGCGGCGCCACCCACAGCGGGTTGACACCCCACCGCAGGGCGAGGATGCCCACCGTGTACGACCCCACCCCCAGGAACATGCTGTGCCCGAGCGAGATGTAGCCGGCGTACCCGGAGATGATGTTCCAGCTCGTCGCCTGGATCGCCAGCAGGAACCCGAGCAGCAGCACCGCCTGCGGGTACGGCTGCCACGGGTTGACGACCGGGTAGAGGAGCAGTGCCACCAGGCACGCCCCCGCGACGAGGTGGGCCCGCCTCATGGCGCGTCCTCCCGCAGCCGCGCCCCGAACAGCCCCTGGGGCCTGACCAGCAGCACCGCCATGATCACCAGGTAGAACACGAGCGTGGACCAGCCGAGCGAGCCGTAGGTCGCGGTCAGCGTCTCGGCCAGCCCCAGGATGGCCGCCCCCACCAGCGCGCCGGGCAGGCTGCCCAGGCCGCCGAGCACCACGATCCCGAGCAGCCGCGAGATCCACTCGTAGTGCGAGGCCGGGAAGAAGGGATAGAGCACCGACAGGATGGACCCGCCGACCCCGGCCGTCGCGCTGCCGATCGCGAACGCCAGCGCCGCCGTGCCCGCCGCGCCCACCCCCACCAGCGCGGCGCCGGACGGGTTCTGCGTGGCGGCCCTGATCGCCCGCCCGGTCCAGGTCCGGTTGAGCACGTAGTACAGGACCGCCAGCACCCCCATCGCCGCCACGAACCCGAACACCTGCGCCTTCGGCAGCGACACCGACCCGACCCGGAACGACTCCTCGAAGTACGACGGCCCGGCCGACTTGAACTTGTTGCCCGCGGTGAGGTTCAGCACCCCCTCGATGACCAGCGCGAACCCGAACGTCAGCAGCACCGACATGGACGACGACGACCCGCGGATCCGCGAGACGAGCAGCCGGTACGACAGCCACCCGAACCCGAACATCATCGGCGTGGTCACCACGGAGGCCACGATCGGGTCGATCCCGGTCCGGTTCCACAACCACCACGTCACCATCGCCACCAGCACGAGGAACGCGCCCTGCGCCACGTTGATGATCCGCATCACCCCGAAGATCAGCGTCAGCCCCGACGCCATCAGGGCGTAGACCCCGCCGATCAGCAGGCCCAGCGCGACCGCCTGCGCGAAGTGCGCCATGGCTCACTTCCAGTCCGGCTTGGGGTTCACCACGGTCCTGGTGGTGGCCAGCTCGGGCGGGCCGACGACCTCGACCTTCCCGCCCTGCCACTGGGCGAGCAGGAAGCTGCCCTTCGGCTCGCCGTTCTCCTTCCAGCTCAGCGGGCCGAGCAGGGTCTGCACGGTGTTGGCGTGCAGCCAGTCCTTGATCCGGTCCTGGTCGATCGCGCCGACCGCCTCGACCGCGGCCTGCAACACCTGCGCGGCGGCGAACGCGTCGGCGGCGTCCTCGGCGGGCGCGGCGGCGTGCGCCTTCCGGTACGCGGCCACGAACTCGGCGTTCAGCGGCGTGGTCGCCTTCTCGTTCCAGCTCACCGTGTAGAAGACGCCCTCGGTGTTGGCCGGGCCCACGCCGTCGCTGTACTGGCTGGAGTTGCTCGGGGCGGAGGTCTGGAACAGCAGCTTCGGCGAGAACCCGAGCTGCTTGAGCGAGCGCACCATGCCGACGCCGTCCTCGAACACCGCGCCCTGCGCGACCAGGTCCGGCTTCCGGTCGGCCAGCGTGCCGGCGACGCTCTGGAAGTTCGTGGTGTCGGCCGGGTATACCTCGCTGTAGACGGTCTTCACGCCCAGCGCTTCGAGCTGCTCCTGCATGGACTTGATCACGGGCAGCGCGAACGGGTCGTCCTGGCTGGGGTAGGCGGCCGTCTTGGGCCGGTCGGCTTCGGGCAGCGACTTCACCCAGTTCACGAACACGTCCGCCTGCCGGGGTGCGGTGGCGGGCTGGGCGAAGAAGAGGTACTGGAAGCCGCGCGCGAACATGTCCGGCGCGCCGCCGGCCGGCTCCACGAAGACCATGCGGTTCTTCTCGGCCACGGCGGAGGCCGGGTAGTTCAGCAGCGAGGAGAACGTGCCGAGCAGCAGGTCCACCTTGTCCTGGGTGATCAGCTTGGTGTAGTCGGCGACCACGGTGTCCTGGTTGCTCGCGTCATCGACGATCTTCAGCTCGACCTGCCGGCCCAGGACACCGCCCTTGGCGTTCACCATGTCGCGCCAGATCTCGTAACCGCGCTTGGCCTCGCTGCCCGGCTGGGCGAAGTCCCCGGTCAGCGGGAGCGAGACGCCGATGACGACGGGCCTGCTCGCCTCGCCCGCCCGGGTCTCCGACGGGCGCTGCCCGCACGCTGCCAGGGCCAGGGCGACGGCCGCGACGACCGTCACGGCCAGGCGGGCACGGCGGGCGGGGGGTTGGGCGCTCATGAGCCCTCCTTCGCTGAGCTTTCGCGTCCCCCGCAAACGATTGCACTGCCCTGGAGCATCCGTTTCCATGCGGTTACTGTCAAGAGCTGACGGCGTTGTCGTGCAAACGAGTGCACGGATGGAGTGGTCGGTCGTGCGAAGAACTCTGGTGGTGGGCGCGTTCAGCCCGTCCGTGCTGCTGCGCACCGGCCGGCGGCTCGGCCTGGTCGATCCAGGCGTCCGCGAGGTGCCGGTCGCCTCCTCCCCCGCCCAGTTCGCCGCCCTGCTCGACGGGGATATCGGCGCCGCGCTGACGAGCCCCGACAACGTCATCGCCTACCGCTTCGTGCCCGCCAACCCGCTCGGCAGGACGGCCGACGTGCGGATCGTCTCAGCCGTGGACCGCGGGCTCGGCCTGGCGCTCTACGCCCGCCCCGGGCTGAGCTCGGCGGCCGACCTGGCGGACGCGCTGTCCGGCCCGTCGGCGGGCGGCGATGCCGTCGGGGTGGACGTGCCGGGCTCGGGGTTCGCGTTCGCGCTCTACGCGGCGCTGGAGGCGATCGGGCTGCGGCCGGGCGACTACCGTACGGTCGCGCTCGGGTCCACGCCGCGCCGCCTGGAGGCGCTGCTGGGCGGCCGCTGCGCCGCGACCATGCTCAACGCGGGCGCCGACCTGCGGGCGCGGGACGCGGGCGCGGTGCGGCTGGCCGGGGTCCCCCGCCCGTACCTGGGGACGGTGCTGTGCTCGCTGGGCCCGGACCCCGCGGTCCGCGACCTCGCCGCGGCCCTGCGCGCCACCGCCCGGGCCATCGTCGGCGGCGAGGCGGACGGCGTCGTCACCGAGGAGGCCGCCGCGGCGCTGCGCCTGCCGCCCGCCACCGCGGCGCGCTACCTTCAACGGCTGAAGGACCCCGGCGAGGGCCTCGTGGCCGACGGCCGGGCGGACGCGGCGTCGCTGTCCACGGTGCTCGGCCTCCGGCGCCGCTACG
Organism: Nonomuraea sp. KM90; assembly: GCF_052246675.1. Classification (NCBI taxonomy): domain Bacteria; kingdom Bacillati; phylum Actinomycetota; class Actinomycetes; order Streptosporangiales; family Streptosporangiaceae; genus Nonomuraea; species Nonomuraea sp. KM90. Next base: position 62,495 of record NZ_JBQQCB010000034.1, read on the forward strand.
GCGACGCCCCCGCCGGGGACCTGCTCGACCAGGGATTGCTCGACTCACCGGACTCAGGAGAAGATCGCGGCCGATGACCAACCCCAGCCCGCCGCCGGCCCCGACACTCCGCGACGTCGCCGAGGCCGCCGGCGTCCACACCGCCACGGCCTCGCGCGCCCTCAACCCCAAGACCCGCCAGCAGATCAGCGCCGAGACCGCCCGCCGCGTCATGCGGGCCGCGCAGGCGCTCGGCTACCAGCCCAACTCGGTGGCCCGCAGCCTCAAGACCTCCCGCTCCAGCACGGTCGGCCTGGTCATCCCCGACCTCACCAACCCGCTGTTCCCGCCGATCGTGCGCGGCGTGGAGAGCGTCCTGGAGTCCGACGGCTACAACGTCTGGATCGTCAACACCGACAACGACGAGGAGCGCGAGCGCGCCACGATCGAGTCGCTCCGCTCCCGCCAGGTCGAGGGGCTCATCATCGCCACCGCCCGCCTGGACCACCCCCTGCTCCGGCAGCTGCACGAGCAGGGCGTCACCATGGTGCTGGTCAACCGCCAGGTCGAGCACCTGCCGCTCCCGGCCGTCACCGGCGACGACGCCACGGGCGTGGCCGCCGCCGTACGCCACCTCGCCGGCCTCGGCCACACCCGGATCGCCCACCTGTCCGGCCCCCTCACCACCTCCACCGGCCGCGTCAGGTCACAGTCCTTCCGCCATGCCGTCCGCGACCTCGGGCTGGCCGGTGACCTGGTGGTGGAGTGCGCCCGCTGGAACGAGCAGGACGGCGCGGCGGCCATGCGCGAGCTCCTGGCCAGGGCCGGCGACGTCACGGCGGTCGTGGCCGGCAACGACCTCATCGCCCTGGGCTGCTACGACGTCTTCGCCGAGCGCGGCCTGTCCTGCCCTGGCGACGTGAGCGTGGTCGGCTTCAACGACATGCCGTTCCTGGACAAGCTCCGCCCGCCGCTGACGACGGTCGCGGTGCCGCACCACGAGCTGGGGGCCGAGGCCGCCCGCATGCTCCTGGACTGCATCGACGAGCCGGACCGCCCCGCGCGCTCGCTCCTGCTGCCGGTCTCCCTGGTCGTACGCGGCTCCACGGCCCCGCCGCGAGCTTGATCACCTCCGCGTGGCGCACGGATTTCACCGTCACTCTCCGTTACCTTGCGAGGTGGATGGGGGGATCTGTTGTGAATGGTTCGTGGGCTCCGGTGTCCCGGAGGCTGTTCGTCACCGGCCTGTTCGCCGGTCTGGGCGCCGCCCCGGCAGTGAGCACAGTAGTGGGCACAGTAGTGGGCACAGTAGTGGGCACAGCGGCGGGCGCCGCCACGGGGCGGCCGTCGAGGGGCGTGGTGCTGCGGGCCGCCCCCGCGACCGTCTCGCTGGGCCGGCGCACGGTCTCGACCTGGGCGTACGACGGCATGCTCCCCGGCCCGCTCATCGGGGCCACGGCCGGCGGCGTCGTACGCGCGAGGCTCGTCAACGACCTGCCCGCGCCGACCACCGTGCACTGGCACGGCATCAGGATCGACCCGAGGATGGACGGGGCCCCCGGCTACTCGCAGGCGGCGACCCGGCCCGGCGGGATGTTCGACTACGTGTTCACCGTGCCCGACCCCGGGACGTACTTCTACCACTCGCACGTCGGCATGCAGAACGACCGCGGCCTGTACGGCCCGCTGATCGTGGCCGACCCGCGCGAACCGCTCGGGTACGACGAGGAGTTCACGGTCGTGCTCGACGACTGGCTGGACGGCGTCAACGGCACCCCCGACGACGTCCTGCGCAGGCTGAACGCCTCCACCACGCACGACGACACCATCCGCAGCCACGTGCTCGGCGGGGTGGCCGCCGAGCTGCGCCACCCGTACTACCTGGTCAACGGCCGCACGGCGGACGACCCCGCGACGTTCGCCGTGCGGCCCGGCAGGCGGGTGCGGTTCCGGGTGATCAACGCGGCCGCCGACACCGCCTTCCGCGTCGCGCTCGGCGGCCACCGCATGACCGTCACCCACACCGACGGCTTCCCCTGCTCGCCCGTCACCGTGGACACGTTCCTCATCGGCATGGGCGAGCGCTACGACTTCGTGGCGACGCTGGACGCGGGGGCCTTCCCCCTGGTGGCGATGGCGGAGGGCAAGGCGGGGCGGGCGTTCGCGGTGGTGCGGACCACGCGCGGGGCCCGTACGCCCGAGGCGAACGCCAAATGGCCGGAGCTCGGCCGGCAGAGACTGAAATATCAGGACCTGGACGCACGACCCAGCGACCACCTGCCCCGCCCGACCAGGACCGTCACGGTGACGCTCGGCATGCGCCCGTCGGGCAACGAGTGGACGCTCAACGACCGGCTCGCCGCCGACCCGCTGCGGGTGCGCGTCGAGCGGGGCGAGACGATCCGGATCGTCGTGGACAACAAGTCGCCCATGTGGCACCCGATGCACCTGCACGGCCACACCTTCCAGGTCCGCTGGACGGGCCGGCGCGGGCCGCGCAAGGACACCGTGAACATCCTGCCGCGCGAGCGCCTGAACCTCGACGTGCTGGCCGACAACCCGGGCGAGTGGATGTTCCACTGCCACAACCTCTACCACCAGGAGCAGGGCATGATGGGCGTCCTGGGTTACGGCGAGGCCCCGCCCGGCACGGGACACACCGGCCACGGCACCGGCCACGGCACCGGCACCGGCACCGGCACCGGCACTGGTACCGACCGCCCGGAGCCCCGGCCCCGCGCCGCCGCGCACGGCCACGGGCACGCGCAGGGCCGCCGCTGATCGGGTGAGGCGGGACGGCGGGGGGACGGGGCTCAGGTGCCCCCGCCGGCCACCATCTTCCCGACGCTCTCGGCGGCCGCCCGCTCGAACGCCGCCTCGACCGCCGTGCCCAGGGGATCCCGCCCGGCGAGCTCCGCCGCGCGCTTCCGGTCGGCCCCCGGGAACGCCTTGCCGATCAGCCGGCACGCGTGCGCCAGCGAGACCAGCGCCACCGTACGCGCGTCGGGCTCGACCCCGGCCAGCGCGGCGAGCACCCGCTCCCGCACCGACTCCCTCAGCGCCGGGTCGGCCTCGGGGAACAGCTCCTCCTTGAACACCTTGAGGTACGTGCGCCGCTTCACGGTGACGGCCCCGCGCCCCGCGAGCCGCTCCAGCAGGCGCTCGCGCCGCCGCGGCGTGTACATGGCGGTCCACCAGCCGCCGAACTCCGGCGGCTCCTCCGGCACGCAGAGCCTCCGCAGGGCCCCGTCCAGCTCCGCGTCCCCCACGGGGGCGGGGTCGGTCACGCCGAGGCGCCCGTCCCGGAAGGCGAGCCGCTCCAGGAGGACCAGCTCGGGGAGCACGGCCGCGCCGAGCGCGTGGTCGAGCATCTCCAGGTGGACGAGCGGGTTGCCCTTGGGCCGGTAGGCGAGCAGGAGGAGCTCTTCCGCGATCAGAACGTCCATGGCTTCCAGACTGTCGCATCCGCCCGCCCTCGCGCGCATCCCCGCCACCGGTCTTGCGACGTGACCCCGGCTGCGGAAGGATCACCGAATCGAACCCCCCACGCATGCATGACGACTGGAGAGGCCTGTCGTGCGCTCACAACAGAACATCGAGCAGTTCGGTTACCGGCAGGAGTTACGTCGCGGGGTCGGACAGACCGACCTCGTGTTCTACGGCCTGGCGTTCATGGTGCCCATCGCGCCGTTCGCGATCTTCGGCACCGTCTATGCGGAATCCGGCGGGATGCCGGCGCTGGCGTACCTCGTCGGGATGATCGCGCTGCTGTTCACCGCCGCCTCGTACGCGCAGATGGTCAAGGCGTTCCCCCTGTCGGGCTCCGTCTACAACTACGCGGGCCGCGGCATCGCCCCGCCGGTCGGGTTCCTGACCGGATGGATGGTCCTGCTCGACTACCTGCTCGTCCCGAGCCTGCTCTACCTGGTCGCCTCCGTCGCCATGCACGCCAGCGTGCCGGAGGTCCCCGTCTGGGCCTGGGTGCTCATCTTCGTGGCCGTCAACACGGCGATCAACCTGCGCGGCATCCGGATGACGGTCAAGCTCACCAGAATCATGATCATCTTTGAGCTCGTGGTCCTGGCGGTGTTCCTGCTCATCGGCATCTGGGCCCTGCTCCAGGGCAAGGGCAGCGGTTTCGGCCTCTCCCCGCTGTTCGACCCGGAGACCTTCTCCTGGCCGGTGATGTTCGCGGCGGTGTCGGTGGCCGTCCTGTCCTTCCTCGGCTTCGACGGGATCAGCATGCTGGTGGAGGAGTCCACCGGCGGTTCGGCGCAGGTGGGCAGGGCCATGCGGCTGGCCCTCGTGCTGGCCGGCGTGCTCTTCGTCACCCAGGTCTGGGTCGCCGCCCTGCTCGTGCCACCCGCTGGGCTGCCGGCCGGGGCGAGCGACACGGCGTTCTACGACGTCGCCGCCGTCGCCGGCGGCGAGTGGCTCAGGCACCTCACCTCGGCCGCCACCGCGCTCTCCTGGGGCCTGGCCAACACCATGGTCGCCCAGGTGGCGGTCTCGCGGCTGATGTACGCGATGGCCCGGGACCGGCAGCTGCCGTCGTTCCTGGCCAAGGTCTCGGTCAGGCACTCGGTCCCGACGAACGCCATCGTGGTCGTCTGCCTGCTGTCGGCCGGCCTGGGCATCTGGACGGCCGGCCTCCGCGACGGCATCTCCCTGCTCCTCAGCCTGGTCAACATGGGCGCGATGGTGGCGTTCATCGTGCTGCACGTGTCGGTCATCGTGCACTACTCGCTCCGCGTCGGCTCGGACAAGGTGTGGTCGCACCTGGTCGCGCCGCTGATCGGGGCGGGGATCCTGGTCTTCGTGGTGATCAACGCGAACGTCCTGGCGCAGTTCCTGGGCCTGGCCTGGCTCGTCGTCGGCGTGGTGGTCATGGCCGTCCTGTACGCGCTCGGCCGCCGCCCGGCCGTGCGGGGCATGCCCGTCGGATCGGGATCCAAGTAGCGAGCAGCAAAGGACCTGCGTCTCATGAACCGGCTACCGCTCCACCAGGACCTGTACCTCATCGCCCACGACCAGGCCGGCAAGCTCCTGACCCACCAGTCCTCGCTGGCGCTGGGGCTGGCCGGGGCGGCCCTCCTGGACGTGATCCTGGCCGGCCGCCTCACCCTGTCAGCCGGCCGCGTGACCGGGGGCCCCGCCGGCTCGCCCCTCCCTGACGGGACCGACGCCATCGCCGACGGCCTGGCCGCCCTCACCGCGCGGGATGGCGACGCCGGACGGGAGACGGGCGCCGGGCGGGGGGTGGGCGCCGGGGCGCTGCTCAAGCGGGCCGCGGCCGGCGGCATCAACGACCGCACGCGCGAGGAGCTGCTCGCCTCCGGGGTGCTCGTGCGGGTGAGCGGGCGGCGCATGGGCATGCTGCCGTACACGCGGTACCAGCTCGCCGACATCGCCTCCGTCGTACGCGCCTCCTCGGGGGTGCGCTCGGCGGTCGAGGGCTGGAAGGCGCCGGACGCGCGCTGCGCCGGGCTGTGCGGGCTGGTGGCGGTGCTGCGGCTGGAGGCGGAGCTCTACCTCGACCGGCCGGCGAGCCGGCTGGTCGGCCACCTGCGCGAGATCGCCGCGACCGCCACCCCGCCCGTCGGCGAGCTCGTGGAGCTGGTGGACACGCTCGTCGCGGAGGCGGCCGTCGCCGTGTACCGCTAGCCGGTACGGCGTTGCGCCTGTACCACTGTCCGTTGCGTAGACGATGCCCTATATGCGAGTTACGCTCCGCTGGCTACCAGTCGGGGGACTCTCAACGAGCATGGATGGGGGGCATTCATGAGCTACACGCTGTTACGCGGCAGCTTCGTGATCCGGTATCCGGATCTGCCGCGCCAGGGCCCCGAGCCCGACGGCGACACCGTCAAATTCCTGCCCGACTCTCCGGCCCTGGTCGAGGCGCTGCCGCGGCGCTCCGGCACGCCGCCGAACATCAACCGCCGCGGCATCTCCGTACGGCTGGAGGCCGTCGACGCGCTGGAGACCCACTTCGAGGAGACCCACCAGGAACTGGCCGGGGCCGACGCGGCCCGCGACGAGCTGCTGCGCCTGCTCGGCTTCACGAACGTGCGCTTCTGGGAGGACCTGCCGAACAAGGTGCGCTCCGCCGACCAGGACTCCCTCCGCGGCCACGTGCTCACCAACGGGATCGACGGGAACGGGCGCCTGATCGCGTTCGTGTACGCGGGCGATCACCCGGGGGCCGACGGGACGACGGTGTTCGTGGACGGGCCGCTCGTGGACCGTTCCGTGAACGGGCACCTGCTGGCCGGCGGCCTGGTCTACCCGGCGTTCTACGCCACGCTGCCGGCCGAGCTGCGTACGCACCTGGCGGAGGTGTCGCAGGCGGCCCGGCGCAAGGCCATCGGCATCTGGCCCCGCTCGGCCGCCGACCCGAACGGCGCGGCCACGGTATGGGACCTGGAGGAGCTGGAGCGGCTGGTGATGTGGCCGAAGCTGTTCCGGCGGATCGTGCCGTACCTGGCGGCGGGGTTCACCGGCTTCGACGGCTTCGACGCCTGGCTGCGCGCGGACCCGGTCAACCGGGACGACGAGCTGTTCCTGATCCCCAAGCTGGAGCGGGGCAACCTGCACGACGTGGTCAAGGGGACGGGACAGCAGATCCAGCTCACGATGTGGCCGGAGGACTTCATCATCAGCCCGGACCCGGCGCCGCCGGGGACGCCGGTCAAGCCGCCGCTCGTCGCGACGGGCGACCTGCTCATCGTGGCGGCCCTGCCCGATCCGGTGGGGGCGGACCGGGGCAACGAGACCGTCACGCTCCTGAACCTCACGGCCGCTCCGATCGACCTGTCGGGCTGGGCCCTGTCGGACGCCGCCGGGGGCCGCAGGGCGCTGGCGGGCCCGATCGAGGGCGGGGCCGCGCTCCGGGTGACGCTGGACGGGGCGGTGCAGCTCGGCAACCAGGGGGACACCATCGTCCTGGTGGATCCCCAGGGGGTGTCGATCGACCAGGTGACGTACAAGGCGGACGCGGTCAGGGCGGGCCGGACGATCTTCTTCGACCGCTGACCACCGCACGGCGCCGGGGCCCGCCCCCGGCGCCACCCCCGCGCTCCCGCTGGTGCCCCTTAGGGGGATGGGAGGCGGGGGCTTCCCGCCGTGCGCCGCACCCTCGCACTCCGGCTGATGTCCCTCGGGAGGGACAGGGGCGGCCGGCGGGGCGGGGTCAGGGGAACAGGGACTGGATCTGGGAGACCACCTCGACGATCACGGACACCTCGGCCGCCCGTACCGACAGCCGTTTGAGCGCGTCCAGGATGCGGGACCGGTCCGGCTCCGCCTCCTCCAGCTCCCGCCGTACGTCCCCCACGTCCCGCCGCGCCCGCGCCGGCTCGGTCAGGGCGGCCTCGTGCTCCGCGAGCAGCCGCTCCAGCACGTCCAGCAGCCGCCCGGCCTCCCCGCCCGCCGGCCCAGTGTTGTGCACGGTGTTGTGCACCGTGTTGTGCACGGTGGCGCGGGCGTGCGGGCCCATCGCGATCGGCCCGCTGACGTTCCCGCCGCTGACGTGCACCCCGTACTCGTTACCGCCGCTCATGACAGCCTCCTTGCCGATCACTCAGCTGTTGTGGACCGTGGCCGCCGCGTGCGGGCCGAAGGCGATGGGGCCGCTCACCGTGCCGCCCGCGCCCACCGTCACCGTGTTCATGGTCACCCCGGCCGCCTGCAACCGGTACGCACCCGTCTCCACGTCCCGCTCCTCCAGGAAGTCCAGGACCGCCTCGGTGAGGCGCTGCTCGATCATCCTGACGTACTTGGCCACGTCGAGCACCTGGATGTACGTCTGCAGATCCTCGCTCGCCCCCAGCTCGCGCACGCTGCGACGGGCCCCGTACGGATAGACGATGTGCTTGCGCGGATCGGGCTCCGCCATGTTCTGCCGCACGGCCTGCACGCCCGTCCGCACCACCCGCAGCGGCGCCGCCAGCACGTCGCGCAGCAACCGCAGCCGCAGCACCTTGACCGCCTCCCACGCGACCCGCCCGCCCGTCATCGTGGGCAGGCGGTCCACCACGTGGTACGGCCCGGACACCGGAGGCAGCACGGTCACCACGAACTGCGTGTAGAGCATCCGCCCCTCGACGGCGAGGTAGATGAACGCCGAGGTCAGCGCTTCCTGGTCTTCGGCGGGCGCGACGAGGTTGCCCTGGAGGTCGCGGATCTCCTGGCCGGCGTTGTTGATCGTGACCCGCTGGTAGTAGCGCACCCCGCCCTGCGGGTGCCGGGCGATGGCCGCGATCTCCTCCGGCGTCGCCTGGAACCTGGGCAGCCCGTCCTTGCCGATGAACGGGTGCGGCACCGCCTCGCCGTGCCAGTCCGCGACCGTGAAGAGCCCGCGCGTCACCACGTGGTCGCCGAGGTCCAGCCGCTGGATGCCCTCGTTGGGGCGCAGCACCCGGTCGCGCATCTCCGCCAGCCGCCGCCGGACGAAGGCGTGCAGCTCCACCGGGTCGATGTCCACCGGGTCGTCGCGCCGCCTGCTCCCCATCGCGTCGCGCACCCGGTCCAGCTCGACGGCGATGGACCAGCTCCGCTCGATCGACCCGGCGCCCATGAACGCGTCCTCGTTGCCGTACATGGTGACGTTGCCCCACTGCGCCCGGCGGAGGTAGTCGAGGCGGCGGCCGGTCTTGGGATGGGTCGCCCGGGTGTCCGGCTCGGGCGTGCCCGGCCTGAGCGAGCCGGCGAGGGTCAGGTAGATCGCGATCCGGTACACGACCGCGACGCCGAGCGTGACGACCGGTACGAGCAGCACCTGCGTCAGCGAACCGGCGCCCGCCCCGAGCAGCCCCAGCGGCGTGCTCTCGACGCCGTAGATCTCGGCGTACGACGCCTGCCCGTCGGTCAGGTCGTTCACCGTGGCCACGACCTGGGCGAGCAGCACGAGGAAGAGCAGCACGAAGACGGCGTAGGCCGCCCAGAGCCAGATCAGCAGCCGCACGAACAGCGGCCCCCGCCGGACCCTGTGCATGGTGAGCAGGGCGAAGGGCACGAGCGCGAACACCCACGCGATCGTGCTCAGCGGCGCGAGCACCAGCCCCAGGACGAGGATCGCGGCGATCAGGCAGTCACGCACCAGGAGCATCGCCCGCGAGCGCCGGCAGTGATGGATCACCGGCATCACGTCGAACCCGCCGTAGGAGGGCGGGACCGCGCGGTACGGATCGGTCAGCAGCTCGTCGAGCACCCTGTCGCGAAATCCGCTGTCGAGGTATGCGGCGGCGCAGAGGTAGCGCGTCACGTTGCTCATCCGGGGACCGCCGGTATTGACGACCATAGCCCTCTCCCGTCGTTTATCGGGGTGCGGGGCGAGCATATGAGCGACGATTGCTTCGAGGGTACGTTGTTATCAAATAGTCTCGTGCCGACCGGGAAAGCGAGGGCAATCCGCAAGTCGGGCATCCAGCATTTTGCCCCAATTTCTTGTGTTATTCCGGGAGGGTGCTTTGGCGTACGAATCGGGCTCCAACCGCTTCTGCCGGCGCTGCGGATCACACGTCGGCACCCTCGCCCAGTGCCCCCGCTGCCGCGCCCAGCAGACCCCGCAGGGCGGCGAGCCCTCCGCGACGGGCCCCGGCGACGATGCGGAGCCCCTCCGGCTGCGGCGGAGCCGGCCCTGGCGGCGCCCGCCGGTGCTGATCAGCCTGGTCGTGGCCGCCCTGGCGCTCGCCCTGACCTGGTGGATCGTGACCGCCGACCGGTCCGGGCCGCAGCAGGTCCCGAGCGCGGGCCAGGGCAGGGCCCCGATCCCGGCCCCCGCGAGCCCAAGGTCCGGCACCGAGGCAGGCACGGGAGCCAGCCCAGGAAGCAGTCCCGAGACCGGCCCAGAAACCGGCCCGGAAACCGGCCCGGCGACCAGCCCGAGCACCAGCCCGGGGACCGGCGACGGGGGCACGCCCTCCCCTTCGAGCCGGATGGCCCGGCAGCAGGCCGAGGCGATGGATGAGCTGCTGTCGAGCAGCAGTTCGGCCCGCTCCAACCTGTCCGAGGCCATCACCGACGCCACCCGCTGCGAGCGCGGCGGCTTGGAGACCATCCGCGACATCACCGGCAGCCGCCGCGATCAGCTCGCCGCCGCCAGGGCGCTCGCCGTGACCGCGCTGGCGGGCGGGGCGGAGCTCAAGGGCGCGCTGGTCGACGCGCTCGGCGCCTCCTACGAGGCCGACGCCGCCTTCCTGGCCTGGGCCCGCCGCCACGTGGCCGCCGGGTGCACGGGAGCGGTCACGAGCGACCGCGACTACCGGCTCGGCCTGGACCGTTCCGAGGCGGCCCAGAAGGCGAAAACCCGATTTGTCAGGGCATGGCGGCCGATCGCGGAAACGTACCATCTGACCGCCTGGAAGCCAGATCAGATCTGATCTCCCAATATTTCCGACTAAACAGAAAATATGGTTTTGTCGGCGAATTTGCGGCAGTTCAGGTTGATCGCGAGAGCCGCGCGTCGGAGACTGGGCGTCCGACCAGTGAACGAAGGAGTCCGTATGTTCATGTTCATGCCGCGCTCTCTGTTCAGGCTGGCGGCCGGCGCGGCGGCAGGATATCTGTTCGCCGTCCGCCCGTGGCACCTCCGCTGGGGTGCCGACGACCGCGAGGCGCACGCCGAGATGCCCGGCGACGACATCGTCCGGCACGCGCAGTACCAGGCCACCCGCGCCATCACGATCGACGCTCCCCCGGCCGCCGTCTGGGCCTGGGTGGTCCAGCTCGGCGGCTACCGCCCAGGGGGCACCTTCGACCGCCCGGCCGGGCACGAGGCCGAGCAGGGGCTGAAGGTCGGCGACGTGCTGCACGGGGCGGCGGACGGCAGCGGCTACGTCGTGGAGCAGATCGACCCGCCGCACACGCTCGTGCTGGCCCTGCGCGGCACCGACGCCACCACGTCCTGCTCCATCTCGCTGCGCGACCTGGAGGACGGCCGGACCCGGATGGTCTTCCGCCTGCGCATCCGCGCCCAGCCCGGCCTGCGCGGCACCAGTTACCTCGCGATGATGGACGTCGGCGACTTCGTGACCATGCGCCGCCAGATGCTGACCATCAAGGAGCGCGCGGAGTCCGCCCGCTGACGCCGGCGCGGACGGCGACCGCCCCGGGGGAAGGCCCCCGGGGCGGTCTGGTTGACGGCGGCGTTGACGGCAGTGTTGACGGCGGTGCCTTCCTGCGCTTACGGTTCCGGCGATCGGCGAAATATATCGTCACGATGCCGAAATTTTCGGAGGCACCATGTTACGAGGAGTTGTCGCGATCACCCTGCTCGGCCTCCCGGCGGCGCATCCGGCCCAACCGACCGATCCCCCGGCCATCACGGTGAACGAGCGCCTCCGCCACCAGGAGATCGACGGCTTCGGCATCTCCCAGGCGTTCCGGCGCAACGAGCTGCTCAAGGCCCTGTCGGCGGAGCAGCAGCGGGAGGTCCTCGACCTGTGGTTCGACCGGGAGAAGGGGGCCGGGCTCAGCATCCTGCGGCTCGGCATCGGCTCCTCCCCCGCCGGCAGCCCGTACGACCACATGGTCTCCATCCAGCCCGAGGACCCGGGCGGCCCGGACGCCCCGCCGAAGTACGTCTGGGACGGCGACGACAACAGCCAGGTCTGGGTGGCCAAGGAGGCCCAGCGGTACGGGGTCAAGCGCTTCTTCGCCGACGCCTGGAGCGCCCCCGGCTACATGAAGGACAACGGCGACGACAAGAACGGCGGCACGCTCAAGCCCGAGTGGCAGCGCGCCTACGCGAACTACCTGATGGCGTACACGAGGTTCTACGCCAGGGAAGGCATCAGGATCACCGACCTCGGGTTCACGAACGAGCCCGACTGGACGGCCACGTACGCCTCCATGCGCTTCACCCCCGAGCAGGCCGCCCAGTTCGTCAAGGTCCTGGGCCCGGTCGCCAAGGGCGTGAAGGTGGCCTGCTGCGACTCCTTCGGCTGGAACGAGGCCAAGGCGTACACGGCGGCCATCGAGGCCGACCCCGAGGCCCGCCGCTGGGTGAAGACGCACACGGGCCACACCTACGCCAGCCCGGTGGACGCCCCGCTGCCGACGGACAGGAAGACCTGGATGTCGGAGTGGAACCCGAACGGCAACACCTGGAACGAGAACTGGGACGACGGCAGCGGCTACGACGGCTTCACGATCGCCCAGGCCGTGCACGACGCGCTCACGCTGGGCAACGTCAGCGCCTACGTCTACTGGCTGGGCGGCTCGCGCGGGGCGACCAGGGCGCTGCTGCAGCTCGACGAGGTGGCCAAGACCTATCACGTGTCGAAGCGGCTGTGGGCGCTGGCGGCGTACAGCAGGTTCATCCGGCCGGGCGCGGTGCGGCTGGACGCGTCGGCCGCCGATCCGGCGCTGAAAGTTTCAGCGTTCCGCAACCCCGACGGCTCCCGCGTGATCGAGGTGCTCAACACCGGCACCGCCCCGGTCACGTGGAAGGGCGTGCGCGGCAGGGCCACGGCCTACGTGACCGACACCGACGACTCGCTCACCCCGTCGGCCGTGCCGAACCGCACGGTGACGCTCCAGCCCAGGGCGCTGACGACCATCGTCGTACGGTGACTCCGGCGTGAGCCCGGGCCCCTGCCTCCCGGGCTCACGCCGGCGCCTCAGGAGACCGGCACGATCGGGCTGTACGCCTCGGGCGAGCTGCCTGAGCCGTGGAAGACCACCCGGTGGGCCCCAGTCAGGGGCACGCTCAGTGGCGCAGTCAGCGGCACGCGCCACACGAACAGGTCGTCGGCCGAGGAGACCAGCGGGTTCAGGTCCACGGGCGTCCAGTTCCAGCCGGACCCCGCGTGCCGGTAGTACCAGGAGTTCTCGATGAGGTAGTCGGCGCCGATGCCCGCCACCGCGAAGCCGGTCGCGGCGTCGTTGTCGGCGTCGATGTACACGTGGTGGAAGTCGAACGGCAGGTTGTAGCGCGCCTGGTAGGTGGCGCTGCCGTCGGCGACGGAACCGGCCGCCTCGGAGATGGGGTCGCCGCTGGGCACGGCGGTGGTGACGGTCAGCGGCCGCGCGGGCGCGGACTCGTTGCCGCTCGCGTCCCTGGCGAGCACGGTGAAGGTGTACGAGGTCGCCGGCGTGAGGCCGGTGACCGGGACGGTGGCGTCGGCGGGCAGCAGGGCGGCGGGCAGGCGGAGCAGGCGCCGACCGTCCATGAGGACGTCGTACCAGGCGGTGTCCGCGGTGCGCTCCCAGGCCAGCCGGACGCTGGCCACCTTGACCTGGTCGGCGCCCAGCCCCGCGGGAGTGGCGGGCGGCGCGGCGTCGGCCTTCCTGGTCCGCAGGGACACGGCGGCGCCGGCGGCCGAGGCGTTGCCGGCCGCGTCACGAGCCTTGACGGTCACCGTGTAGGCGGTGCCCGGGTCGAGGTTCTTGACGGTGACGGCGGGCACGCGGCCCGCGGTGCCGGTGACCCGCAGCCCGTCCAGGTGGACGTCGTAGCCGACCACGCCGGGCGAGGGCCGCCAGGCCAGGGTGAGCGAGGTCGGGCCGCGCTTGACGGCCGTGGCGGGGCCGGGGCGCGCGGGCGCCCCGGTGTCGGGCGACCTGGCCGCGTCCAGCTCCGCCCGCCAGTAGTCCGGCAGGGTGTCCCAGGGGTTGGCCAGCACGTCGGGCGTGACGTACACGTGGCCCGCGCCGCGCTCCTTGGCCAGGCGCAGCGCGTCTTCCATCTGCTCCTGGGTGGCGGTGGCGTGCACGAGGTGCCAGAACCGGCGCGGGTCCCGGCCGCGCTGCCACGCGGGCGGCTGCCAGCCCTGGTACGTCTCGTACGTGCCCTCGAACGTCAGGCTCACGTCGGCGATGTCGGCGTAGCACTCGTCGGTGCCGATGCCGGGATTGATCACCGTGAACGCGCCCCGGTGCAGGCTCTTGATCGACTCGTCCAGCGCCCGGTAGGTGTCCGAGTAGGCGTTGCCGGGGCCGCAGACGTTCTGGACCTCGTCCAGGAAGACGCCGCCGAGGCCGTGGGCGCCGTACAGGTCGTACCAGCGGGCCACGTCCTGCTGCGCCTGCGCGAGCCAGGCGAGCGGGGTGGTCTCGCCGAGCCGGGTGGCGCGGCCGGTGCTGCCGAGGTAGCCGGTGGCCACGTAGCCGAGCACGGTGACCCCGGCGGCGCGGGCGTCGGAGATGGCCTTGGCGTAGTTGGGGTCGAAGTCCTTGCCGGGGCCGGAGAACGGGTTCGCCACCACGATCCCGACCCCCGGGTCGGACAGCCGGCCCCACAGCTCGCCCGGGTAGAAGTACGCGGGCACGGCCAGCGACAGGCCGGGCTCGTCCGCGGATGACGACGCGTGGGCCGTGCCGGTGAACGAGCCCAGGAGGAGCACCGCGACCGCGGCGGCTCTGCGTAAGAACATGGGTCAGCCTTTGCTGCCGGTGTGGGCGATGCCCTGGATGAACTGTCGTTGCAGGAACACGAACACGGCGATCACGGGGAGCGAGGCGATCAGCGAACCGGCCATCAGGACGGGGTAGTCGGTCTGGTACTGGCCCTGGAGCGCGGCCAGCCCGGCCGACAGCGTCATCTTCTCGGGGTCGGTGTTGACCACCAGCGGCCAGAACAGGTCGTTCCACGCCCACAGCAGGGTGAGGATGCCCAGCGCGACGAGCCCGGGCCGGGCCAGCGGCAGCATGACCGACCAGTAGATCCGCACGGGGCCGGCGCCGTCGAGCCGGGCCGCCTCCTCGATCTCGCGCGGCAGGCCCAGGAAGAACTGCCGCAGCAGGAACACCCCGAACGCGCTGAACAGGCCGGGAACGATGATCGCCTGAAGGCTGTTGAGCCAGCCCAGCGAGGACATGATCTGGTACTGCGGGATCACGAACAGCTGCGGCGGCACCATGAGCACCGACAGGAAGACGCCGAACAGCAGGTTCCGGCCGGGGAAGCGCAGGCGGGCGAAGGCGTAGGCGGCCATCGAGCAGAACAGCACCTGCCCGGTCACCCGCCCGGCGGCCATCAGCACGGTGTTGAGGAACTGCTCGCCGAACGGCAGCAGGTCGAAGACCTTCGCGTAGTTGTCCCAGCGGCCCTCGGGCAGGAACGTCGGCGGCACGGCGGTGGCGCTGCTGAGCGTCTTGAGCGAGGTGATGACCTGCCAGACGAACGGCGCCACCATCAGCAGCGACGAGACGATGAGCAGCGCGTGCACGCCCAACGGGCGGCGCTCAGACATAGTGCACCCACTTCCGCTGGAGCCGGAACTGCAGCATCGTCAGCACCGCGATGAGCGCGAGCAGCGCGATCACGATGGCGGCCGCGTAGCCGCGGTCGTTGGTGACGAAGGCCCGCTCGTAGAAGAGCTGCACGACGGTCTGCAGCCGCGAGTACGCCGGGTTGGCCCGCGCCGACTGCCCGGACCCGGTCATCACGAAGACCAGGTCGAAGAGCTGCAGCGAGCCGATCACCGAGACGATCGAGATGAAGAACGCGGTCGGCGACAACATCGGCAGCGTGATCCTGAAGAACTGCCGGATGCGTCCGGCGCCGTCGATGGACGCGGCCTCGTACAGCTCCTTGGGGATGCCCTGCATCCCGGCCAGGAAGATGATCAGGTTGTAGCCGACGCTCATCCAGATGCCGACCACCACCAGCGCGTACATGGCGGTGGCCGGGTCGGCGATCCAGTTGGGCCCGTCGATGCCGGCGATCGAGAGCACCTGGTTGACCAGGCCGTAGTCGCCGTTGTAGAGCCAGCGCCAGAGCATCGCGACCGCGACCGGCATGGTCACCACGGGCAGGAAGAACGCCGTACGGTAGAGGCTCACGCCGCCCAGTCCCGGCCGGTTGAGCAGCGCGGCGAACACGATGGCCAGCGGGATGCCGAGCAGGCCGAGCACGGTGTAGGTGAGCGTGTTGAGCACCGCCCGCCCCACCTCGGGGTCGGAGAACAGCCGGGTGTAGTTCTCCAGACCGGTCCAGGTGTGCCCGCCGAACGCGCCCCACTCGGTGAAGGAGAAGTAGGCGGTCTGCACGACGGGCCACAGGTAGAAGATGGCCAGGCCGAGCCCGGTGGGGGCGATGAACGCGTACCCCCACAGGGCCTCGGCCCGCGGCCGGCGCCGCTTCACCGCGTGGGCGGCCCCGGCGGGCCGCCGCGTTTCGGCGGTCGTGCTCACGTCACTCCTTGGCCAGCAGGTCGTTCATGCCGGCCGCGAGGTCGGCGGCGGCCTTCTCGACCGGCACCTCACCGGTCCACGCCTTGGTGAGGTGGGTGAGCTCGGCCTCCTGCCAGGCGGCGGTGTTCTTGGAGACGGGGTACGGCACCGCGTACGCGACCGAGTCGAGGAACGTCTGCAGCTTCCACTCGGGGTGGGCGGCCACCCAGTCGCTCTGGGTGCCGTTGTAGGCCGGGATCGGGCCCTTCTTGCCGAGGATGTCGGCGGCCTGCTTGGAGCCGAGGAACTTGACGAACTCCCACGCCTCGGCCGGGTGCTCGGTCTTGGCCGACACCACGTTGGCCACGCCGTGGATGATCGTGGCCTGCTTCTCGCCCTTCGGCAGCGGGGCGACGTCCACCTTGTCCTTGGTGTAGTCGTTCTTGCCGAACTCGGCCACGTTCCACGAGCCGCCCCAGTACATCGCCAGCTTGCCGGCCTCGAAGAGCTGCAGCGGGGTGGTGTCGGTCATGGTCTTGAGGTCGGGCGACTGCTTGGCGGCGATGAGGTCGGTCCAGAACTTCAGGCCCGCGATCGTCTTGGGGTCGTCGTAGCCGGACTTCTTGCCGTCCGGGGAGATCACGTGGCCGCCGGCCTGGTAGATCGTGTTGTACTGGTACTCCTGGAAGCTCGTGAGCTGCGCCCCGACGGCGTAGACGCCCTTCTTGGGGTCGGTGAGCTTGGCGGCGGTCTCCTTGAAGTCGGCCCAGGTCCAGTCGTCGGCCGGATATTTCACCTTCGCGGCGTCGAAGAGCGTCTTGTTGTACCAGACGCCGACCGTGTCCATGTCCTTCGGCAGGCCGTACAGCTTGCCCTCGTAGGTGTAGAGGTCCACCAGGGCCTTGGGGTACACCGACGAGTCGATCTGCTCCTCGATCGGCTTGATCACGCCGTTGGAGGCGTAGAGCTGGAAGTTGGGGCCGTTCATCCAGAAGACGTCGGGCGCCGCGCCGCCGCTGACCGCGGCCTTCATCTTCGTCCAGTAGTCGACCCAGGGGGTGAGCTGGACGTCCACGGTGATGCTCGGGTAGGTCTTGGTGAACTCCGCGGCCAGCTCCTGCATGACCGCCTGCTGGGTGGCGTCCCAGACGCCGTAGGACAGCTTCACCCACTTCTCAGGCTGCGTGTCCGTGCCGGCCTGCTCACCGCCGCCGCACGCGGAGGCGAGCAGTGCCACGCAGAGGAGCGCCGCACCGCTCCGTGCCGACTTCCACATCTCCCGGTCCTCTCCTAGAACGTGGGAGTAATGATGGAGTCCAGGAAAATTGTTGGCAAGAGTGGCTTTGTTACAGATGGCTCACGAGCGGGGTGCGGCCGTCGAGCACGCGGTCCTCCACGTCGTCGAGCGCGAGGCGTACGGCGCCGAGCACCACGGCCTCGTCGCCCAGCGCCGACATGCGGACCTCGGGGGTGCGGATGCACCAGCGGTCCAGCTCGCGCCTGAGCGGTTCGATGAGCACGTCGGCCGAGCGCGAGAAGCCGCCGCCGACCACGACCATCTGCGGGTCCAGCGTCAGGACCAGCGCGGACGCGCCCAGCGCCAGGTCCTTGACGTAGCGGCGCACGGCCGCGAGCGCCGCCTTGTCGCCGTTGCGGGCGGCGGCGAACACGTCGCCCGCCTCGCCGTTGGCGTCGCTCAGGTGCTCCTGGGCACGGATCCAGCCGAGCACCGGCAGCGCGCCGATCTCGCCCGAGGCGTTGCCGAAGCCCTTGTGCAGCTTGCCGTCGATGACCAGGCCCGCGCCGGTGCGGAGCCCGGCCAGCAGGAACACCATGTCCTTGGCGTAGCGGGCCACGCCGCGCCAGCACTCGGCCAGGGCGGCGAGCTTGCTGTCGTTCTCGACCAGCACCGGGGCCGGGACGAGCCGGCGCACGTGCGCGGCCAGGTCCACGCCGGTCCACTCGGGCAGCGCCTCCGACAGCATGACCTTGCCCGCGCCGTCCACCAGGCCGGTCGTGCCGACGCCCGAGGCCCACACGTCGCCCCCGGTCAGCCCGGCGCCCTCCAGGCACTCCGCGACCGCCCGGTCCACCGCCGCCAGGCGTTCGAGCCGGCCCATCTCGGGCGTGACCGGGACCCGGGCGCTGTGCTGCACGTCGCCGTCGAGGTCGGCGACCACCGCGCGGATCTTGTGCCCGCCGATGTCGACGCCGAGCACCCGGCCCGCGTCGGCCCGGAACCGGTAGCGCCTGGCCGGGCGGCCCACCCCGCCCGCCGTGGCCCCGGCCTCGGCCACCCAGCCCTTCTGCAGCAACTCCCGGACCACGTCCTCGGTCGAGGCCCGCGACAGCCCCGTGCGCTTGGCGACCTCGGTGAGCGTGAGCGACGGCCGGCCCTGCAGCACCTTGATCACGGCCAGCGCGTTGAGCTGCCGCAGCCGCGACAGATCCCCGCCGCTCATCTCCGCCGCCATCGGCCCCCCTTGCTGTCTGCTTCCTCAGACCGAATAATGATGCTCTCCATGATATTTCTTCGGGGAAGGTTCCATGACTGAGGTGACTCTAGCCGTCGTCGGCGGCGGCCTGCGAGGGCTGACCTACGCGCGCCGCGCGCACGCCACGGGCGCGGGGCGGGTGGTGGCGGTGGCCGAGCCCGATCCGCAACGCCGGGCGGCGTTCGCGGCGGAGTTCGGGATCGTGCCGGAGCAGGTCTACTCCGACTGGAAGGAGCTGGCGGCGGACGGGCGGCTGGCGGACGCGGCGATCATCGCCACGCACGACCGGTTGCACACCGATCCCGCGGTGACGCTGGCGGACCTCGGTTACCACATTCTCCTGGAGAAGCCGATGGCGACGGAGGAGCAGGAGGCGATCAGCATCGCCGAGGCCGCCCGGCGCAACGGCATCATGCTCGCGGTCTGCCACGTGCTGCGCTACACGCCGTACACGAAGGTCGTGAAGGAGCTGCTGGACGAGGGGCGGATCGGGCGGCTCGTCAGCGTGCAGCACCTGGAGCCGGTGGGGTGGTGGCACCAGGCGCACTCGTTCGTGCGCGGGCACTGGCGGCGCCAGGACACCTCGGCGCCGATGCTGCTGGCCAAGGCGTGCCACGACATCGACTGGCTGGTGCACCTGTTCGGCCGGCCGCCGTCCCGGGTGTCGTCGTTCGGCTCCCTGTCGCACTTCCGCGCCGAGGAGCGGCCCGCCGAGGCGGCCGACCGGTGTCTCGACTGCCCGCTGGAGCAGTCGTGCCCGTACTCGGCCAAGCGCCTCTACCTGGGCTGCCTCGGGGACCCGGACAGCGAGTTCTGGCCGCTGTCGGCGGTCACGCCGGGACGGACCGAGGAGGCGGTGCTCGACGCGCTGCGCACCGGCCCGTACGGCAGGTGCGTGTACGCCTGCGACAACGACGTCGTCGACCACCAGGAGGTGGTGATGGAGTTCGACGACGGCGGGACCTGCTCGTTCACGATGAGCGCGTTCACCCCGATGGAGCACCGGCGCACCCGCCTGTTCGGCACCCACGGCTACATCGACGGCGACGGGCGCACGCTGCGCGTGGTGGACTTCCGCACCGGCGAGGAGGAGACCGTCACCACGGACGGCGTGGCGGGCCCGTCGGCGGCGGACGGGCACGGCGGCGGCGACGAGGGGCTGACGGACGCGTTCCTGGCCGCCGTCGCCTCGGGTGACGGCTCGCTGCTGCGCTCGGACGCGGCCGAGAGCCTGATGACGCACCGCGTCGTCTGGGCCGCCGAACGCGCCCGCCACACCGGCTCCGTGGTGACCCTCTAGCCCCAGACCTCCTGGGCGGTCTCGGCGATCAGGCGGAGCTTGGCGAACTGCTCGTCCTCGGTGAGCTGGTTGCCCTCGACCGTCGAGGAGAACCCGCACTGCGGCGACAGACAGAGCTGGTCCAGGTCGATGTACTTGGCCGCCTCGTCGATGCGCCGCTTCAGGGTGTCCTTCGACTCCAGCTCGCCCCGCTTGGTGGTGACCAGCCCGAGCACGACCATCTTGCCCGGGGGCACGAACCGCAGCGGCTCGAACCCGCCCGACCGCTCGTCGTCGTACTCCAGGAAGAACCCGTCCACCTTCAGCTCGCCGAACAGCGCCTCGGCGACGAAGTCGTAGCCGCCGGCGGCGGCCCAGGAGGAGCGGAAGTTGCCGCGGCACATGTGCGTCGTGATCGTCATGCCCGCCGGCTTGGCCGCGAGCGCGGCGTTGATCTGCCTGATGTAGCGCAGGTGCATGTGCTCGGCGTCGTCGCCGCGCCCGGCCAGCTCGGCCCGCTGCGCCGGGTCGTTGAGATAGGCCAGGCTCGTGTCGTCGAACTGCAGGTACGTGCACCCCAGCGCGCCGATCCGGCGGACCTGCTCGGCGTAGGCCGCGCTCAGGTCGCGCCAGAACTCCTCGACGTCCGGGTAGACCTCCGGGTCGATCGCGGCCGGCCCGCCCCGGTAGTGCACCATGCTCGGCGAGGGGATGGTCAGCTTGGGCACCGCCGTGCCGACGGTGTCGCGCAGGAACGCGAAGTCGTCGGCGAAGATCGGCTCGGTGAGCCGGATCCGGTCGTGCACGCGCAGCGCGGCCGGGGTGAACTCGATGTCGCCCTGCTCGTTGTGGAAGCGGACCGTGATGTGCTCGTCGGCGGCCTGGCCGATGCCGCCGAGCCGGTAGATGAAGTCCATGTGCCAGGAGGCGCGGCGGAACTCGCCGTCCGTGGCGCTCTGCAGCCCCGCCTCCTGCTGCTTGCGCACCACGTCCCGGATCGCCTCGTCCTCGGCCTCCCGCAGCGCGTCGCCGGTGAGGTGAGGGTCTCACGGGCGCGCAGCAGCGCGGCCGGGCGGAGCAGGCTGCCGACATGGTCTGCGCGGAAAGGCGGTGAGGTACGCATGGAAGATCATCCTTCTCCGTAGAGCTTTCTCAGCGGGGCCTTGAGGAGCTTGCCCGCCGCGTTCTTGGGTAGTTCAGCCACGAATTGCAGATATTTCGGGATCTTGTAGCGGGCCAGCCGGCCGTCCAGGTGCTTCAGCAGCTCGTCACCATCGGCCACCGTTCCGGGCCGCAGGACGACCAGGGCCTTGCCCACCTCACCCCACTTCTCGTCCGGCACGCCGATCAGCGCGCACTCGGCGACCGCGGGGTGCTCGTACAGGGCGCTCTCCACCTCGGCGGGATAGATGTTCTCCCCGCCGGAGATGATCACGTCCTTGATCCGGTCGGAGATGCGCACGTAGCCGTCCTCGTCGGCGACGCCGACGTCCCCCGAGCGGAACCAGCCGTCGGCGGACAGCACCTCGGCGCTCTCCTCGGGCCGCCGCCAGTAGCCGGGCATCACGTTGGGGCCCTGGACGTACAGCTCGCCGGGCTCCCCCGGGGCGGCGGGCGAGCCGTCGGGGGCGACCAGCCGGACGTCGGAGAAGAAGCACGGCACCCCGGCCGTCCCGGCCTTGTCGATGGAGTGCTCGGCCCCGAGGAAGAGCGCGCCGGGCGCCGCCTCCGTCATGCCGTACCCCTGCAGGAACGTCAGCCCGCGCTCCTGGTAGAGCCGGATCAGCGGCTCGGGCACCGGCGCGCCCCCGCACAGCAGGTGCCGCAGGCTCGACAGGTCGGCCGTGGCCCAGCGCGGCGAGCGGGCCAGGAGGCCGAACATCGACGGCACCCCGAACATCACCGTCACCCGCTCCGCCTCGATGAGGTCGAACGTGCGCTCCACGTCGAACGACGACTCCAGGACGACCCGGCCGCCCTTGAGCACGCTCGGGACGAGCGTCTGGGCCAGCGCCGCGATGTGGAACAGGGGCGCGCTGATCAGCACCACCTCGTCGTGCGCCAGCGGCACGTCCACGAGCAGGTTGACGGTGTTCCAGGTCAGGTTGGCGTGGGTGAGCATGGCGCCCTTGGGACGGCCGGTGGTGCCCGACGTGTACATGATCAGGCACACGTCGTCCTGGCCCACGGGCTCGTCGATCGGCTCGGGCGAGCCGGACGCGAGCAGCGCCTCGTAGCCGGCGGCCGGCAGGTGGCGCCCCGGCAGCCCCTCGCCGTCCCGCTCCTCCCCCAGCACGAGCACCGCCGGATCGGCGTCCTCCAGGATGAAGCGCAGCTCGGGCTCCGCCAGCCGGGTGTTGAGCGGCACGAACACCGCGCCCAGCAGCCCCGCCGCGAAGAACGTCTCCACCATCGACGGCTGGTTGACCCCGAGGAAGGCGATGCGGTCGCCGCGCCGCACGTCCAGCGCCGAGGCCAGCCGGTTCACGCGTTCCCGCAGGTCACGATAGGTGTGGTCGCGACCCCGGTACGACAGCGCGACCCGGCCGGGCGTCATGCGGGCCCTGCGCGCCGGCCACGAGCCGATCCCCTGATTCCGCATCGGCACTCCTTGAGGCTCAAGCCCTCAAATTAGGCCACTATGTGATCGCTGTCACCGTTCTGCCCAGGTTTCATCGGGAACGGTGTCCAGCAACCGCGCCACGACCTGCTCCGCCTCCGGCCGGAACCGCTCGTGCAGCGTGTGGCAGACCCGCTGCGCCTTCTCGGCCGGCCAGTCGTGCGGCAGGTAGCGCAGCGGCAGCCGCGGGTCGGTCCTGATGATCTGCAGCCAGCCGGTGAGCAGCGTCAGCGACCGGGCCAGGTCGTCGGGGGCGTCGGGCGCCGGGTCGGCCTGGTCCCAGCGGCTCAGGAACGCCCGGTAGCGGGCGCCCAGCCCGGCCAGGTCGTACGCGTCCCCGACCAGGGCCTGCATGTCGGTAGGGTGCCGCGGCTCGGCGGCGAAGACCTTCACGTTCGCGCCCAGGTCCTCGATCACCCCGGCCGCGTCCACCTCGCCTGGAGCGATCCACAGGCCGTTCTGCAGCGGGCCGAACCCGGCCCACACCAGCCTCGACCGCAGCTCGTGCCGCTGCCGCTGCCAGGACTCCGGCAGCGAGAAGCCGATCAGCGTCCACCGGTCCTCGTCGGCGTCGTTCACCACGCCGCTGTGCCAGATGCGCCGCTCGCCGTCCTTGAGCACCTCGCTGCTGGTCGGGGTGAGCCCGAAGTACATGCGCCGCCCCGAGCGCTGCCGGCGCAGCAGCCCCCGGCGGACCATCCGGGTCAGCGTCGAGCGCGTGGCCTCCTCGGAGATGCCGACCTTGCCGAACGCCTCGATGAAGCTGCGCGACGAAACGCAGATCCCCCGGCCATATACGTGATCTCCGAGGAAGGTCAGAATCACCGATTGAGGCCTCATAACAGCTTGTCTCCAGATATTCGGCACTCTATTGACAGCCGTAATGTACCTGCCTACATTCGGGGCCACATCGCCCGGTCCAGGAGGTTCTGATGCGCAGGCTTCTACCGTCCCTGGCCTGTCTCCTCCTGGCCGTGACCGCCTGTGGCGGCGGCGGAGAAGGAGGCGGATCCGGTGGGCAGGATCCGATCAAGGTGGGCCTCATCGTCTCCCTGACCGGCAACTACACCCCGCTCGGCAGCGAGGACAAGAAAGCCGTCGAGCTGGCCGTGGAGCAGGTCAACGCGCAGGGCGGGCTGCTCGGCCGCAAGGTGGAGCTGGTCCCGCGCGACGACAAGACCGCCCCCGACCAGGCCATCGTGGCCTACAACCAGATCAAGGGCGAGATCGACGCCTTGATCGGGCCGGTGTTCTCCAACGCGGCGCTGGCGGTCGAGCCGCTCGCGCAGCGCGAGAAGATGCCGTACCTGTCGCTGGCCCCGGCCCAGGAGCAGGTCGAGCCGATCAAGTCGTACATCTTCGTCACGCCCGCCCTGTCCAGCATGTACGCCGAGCGCTACCTGCAGTACATCCAGGCCGAGGGCATCAAGACGATCGCGGTGGCGTGGGACTCCAAGAGCGCCTACTCGGTCTCCGGCCACGAGTCCATGGTGGCCCTGGCCCCCAAATACGGCGTGACGATCGCCGTGGACGAGCCGTACGAGACCACCACCTCCGACTTCAGCGCGGTCTTCCAGCACGTGCGCGACTCCAAGGCCGAGGCGCTGGTGTTCTGGGGCTCGGGCGCGCCCGGCGTGACGGCCGCCAAGCAGTACGTGGCCTCCGGGCTCAAGACTCCGCTGTTCCTGACCGCGTCGCAGGCCAGCAAGCTGTGGCTGGAGCCGATGGGCACCGCGGCCGAGGGCATGACCGTGCAGAGCGCCATCGGCGTGGTCGGCGACCACCTGCCCGACGGGAAGCAGAAGCAGATCATCGACCAGATGGCCAAGCCGTACCAGCAGAAGCACGGCTACCCGCCGCCGCAGTTCGCCCAGGACGGCTACAGCGCCTCGCTGCTGCTGTTCGAGGCGATCAGGAAGGCCGGCAGCACGGACAAGACCAAGATCCAGCAGGCGCTGGAGAGCATGGACCTGATCACGCCGAACGGCCGCTTCCGCTACTCCCCCACCGACCACTCCGGCCTGTCGCCCGAGTTCATCTCGGTCAACACGGTGAAGAACGGCCAGTTCGTCCCCACCGAGTGGGCCAAGGAGCAGCTCACCAAGACCGTCACCGCGGCGGGGTGAGGCGTGCTGCGGGTCACCGGGGTCTCACGCTCTTTCGGGGGCGTCTACGCCGTCCGCGACGTCTCGCTGAGCGTCGCGGACGGCGAGGTCTGCGGCGTCATCGGCCCGAACGGAGCCGGCAAGTCCACGCTGTTCAACCTGATCACCGGGCACCTGGCGGCCGACCACGGCCAGATCTCCTTCCTGGGGCACCGCGTTGACCGGCTCGCGCCGCACCGGCGGGCCCGGCTGGGCATGTCGATCGTCTTCCAGGCGGCCCGGGTGTTCCGCGGCATGACGGTCAGGGAGAACGTCATGGT
Organism: Nonomuraea sp. KM90; assembly: GCF_052246675.1. NCBI lineage: Bacteria > Bacillati > Actinomycetota > Actinomycetes > Streptosporangiales > Streptosporangiaceae > Nonomuraea > Nonomuraea sp. KM90. The sequence continues at coordinate 87,412 of NZ_JBQQCB010000034.1, forward strand.
GGGGCTGCACGGGCGTACCCGGGCGGGGTTCGTCTCGGCGGCGCTGCGGCTGCCGCGGCACCGGCACGACGAGCGCGAGATCGCGGCCGAGGCCGACGCGGCCCTCGAACGCGTGGGCCTGACCGGGTGGGCGGACCGGCCCGCCGACCGGCTTCCGATCGGGCAGCAGCGGGCGCTGCAGCTGGCCCGCGCCCTGTGCGCGCGGCCCCGGCTGCTGCTGCTCGACGAGCCCGCCTCCGGGCTGCGCGGCGAGGAGCGCGAGCGGCTGGCGGCGCTGGTGGAGGAGCTGCGGGCGGGCGGGCTGACGATCCTGCTCATCGAGCACGACGTGGCGTTCGTGACCCGGCTGGCCGACCGCGTCGTGGTGCTCGACCTGGGCCAGGTCATCGCCGACGGCTCGCCCGCCGAGGTGCGGGCCGACCCGCTGGTGCTCGCCGCCTACCTCGGACAGGCCTCATGATCGAGGTCCAGGACCTGGTGGTCTCGTACGGCACCGCGACCGCGCTGGACCACGTCACCCTCACGGTCGGCAAGGGCGAGATGGTCGCCCTGCTCGGCCCGAACGGCGCCGGCAAGTCGACCCTGGCGAACACGCTGGCCGGGCTGCTCGCCCCCGCCTCGGGCACGGTGCGGATCGGCGGCCGGCTCGCGCTCATCCCCGAGGGCCGCCAGCTGTTCCCGGACCTGTCCGTCGCCGACAACCTGGCCCTCGGCGGCTGGCGGTCCGGCCTGCGCGACCCCTCCTTCGTGTACGACCTCCTCCCCCGGCTGGCCGAGCTGGCCGGGCGGCGGGCAGGGGTGCTGTCCGGCGGCGAGCAGCAGATGGTGGCCTTCGGCCGGGCCATGATGTCGCGCCCCGAGGCGCTGGTCGTGGACGAGCTGTCGCTCGGGCTGGCCCCCCAGGTCACCGCCGACCTGGCCGCGCACCTGGCCGAGCTGAACCGGACGCAGGGGCTGACCGTGCTGCTCATCGAGCAGAACGCGCGGCTGGCCTTCGACCTGTGCTCGCGGGCGTACGTGCTGGAGGTCGGGCGGGTGGTGACCGAGGGCGAATGCGCGGACCTGGCCGACGACCCCAGGGTGGCCAGCGCGTACCTGGGCGGGGCGATCACATGAGCGGCCCGAAGGGGGCGACGGCGTGAGCGCGTTCCTCACCTACCTCCTGAACGGCCTCGCGGTCGGATGCGCGATCGCGTTGATCGCCAGCGGCCTGGTCACCATCCACCGCGTCACCGGCGTGGTGAACTTCGCCCAGGGCACGTTCGCCGTCATCGCCGGCCTGTGCACGTCCTCCCTCCTCGGCCTCGGCTTCCCGCACGGCCTGAGCGAGCTGGCCGCCGTCCTGGCGGCGGCCGTGGCCGGGCTCCTGACGGGCCTGGCCGCCATCGGCAAACCGGGCACCACCCCCCTCTCCGCGCTGATCGTCACCCTGGGCGTGGGCGTGCTCGCGTACGCCGTGGAGATCGTCCTGTGGGGTGACCAGCCGCGCTCGGCCCCCGGGCTGGCGGGCTCGCTGACCGTGGCCGGGGCGCGCATCCAGACGCAGCACCTGCTGGTCATCGGCGTGACGGCGGCCACGTTCGTGGTGCTGGCGCTCTTCTTCGGCCGTACCTACCTGGGCAAGGCGCTGACCGCGTGCGCCTCCAACCCGTACGCCGCCCGCGTCGTCGGCATCGACACCCGGCGGATGGGGCTGCTGGCGTTCGCGCTGGGCGGGCTGCTCGGCGGCATCGCCGGGGTGCTGGTGACGCCGCTGCGGCCGATCTCGTTCGACACCGACGTCACGCTGATCGTCAACGGCTTCGCCGCGGCCGTCTTCGGCGCCCTCACCCGGCCGGTGATCGCGCTGGCCGGGGCGCTGCTGCTCGGCGTGGCCGAGACCATGGCCGCCGGCTACGGCTACGGCTCCCACCAGCTGGAGGTGGCGCTCGGTCTCATGATCGTCGTCATGATCGTGCAGGCGAGCCGCCGCTCGGCCATCTCCGAGGAGTCCGCATGATCAGGCTCGCGGCCGGGATCCTGGTGGCCGCCGTGACGCTCGTCCTGCCCGCCGTGCTCGACGACAGCGTGCTGGCCGTGTACATCCTGCTCGGGCTGGCCGCGATGGTGACGGTCGGGGTCTCCCTCCTGATGGGCTACGCGGGGCAGGTGTCGCTGGGCCAGGGCGCCTTCTACGCCATCGGCGCCTACACCGCCGCGCTCCTCTCCCTCGGCGGCGTCCCGCCGGTGGCCGGGCTGGTCGCCGCACCCGTGGCCGCTGCCGTGTCCGCGCTCGTCATCGGCACCCCGCTGCTGCGCCTGCGCGGCCACCACCTGGCCTTCGCCACGCTCGCCATGCAGCTCATCCTGCTCTCCCTGGCCGGGCAGCTGGAGTTCACCGGCGGGGACATCGGCCTCCAGGGCATCCCGCAGTTCAGCGTGGGGCCGTTCGAGGTCGGGAGCGCGGCGGCGTACGCGTACATGACCTGGGGCGGGCTGGCGCTGGTGATGCTGGTGACCCACAACGTCATCACCTCCCGTCCGGGCCGCGCCCTGCGCGCGCTGGCCACCAGCGAGACCGCGGCCGCCTCGTCGGGGATCCCGGTGGGACGCTACAAGCTGGTCGTCTTCGCCCTGTCGGCCGCCTTCGCGGGGCTGGCCGGGGGGATCTACTGCTTCTACACCGGCTACGTGGCGCCGGGGTCGTTCCCGGTGCTCATCTCGATCCAGTACATCGTGATGGCGGTGGTCGGGGGGCTGGGCACGATCTGGGGGGCCGTGGTGGGGGCCACCGCGATCACGCTGCTGGTGCAGGGGCTGGACAGCCTGGCCTCGCTGCCGGGGATGCCCACGTACGCGCCGAGCGTGCTGTCGTACGCGGTGTACGCGCTCGTACTGATCGTGGTGGTGCTGTTCATGCCGCACGGCCTGGTCCCCGCCGTCTCCGGCCGCCTGTCCAGGAAACGGGCGGAGACCACGTATCGGTGAAATCACCGGTCTCTCCTGAACGTCCCCTTTCAGACATGACATCCGCGCGTAACACTGGACGGCATGTCCCCTGTCAAGTGCGCACCCCCGCTGCGCGGTCGTGACGAGGAGGAGCGCGCCCTTCGGCGGCTGCTCGACGGCGCCCGTGCGGGATCCGGCGGGGCGCTGCTGCTGGTGGGCGCGCCGGGCATGGGGAAGACGGCGCTGCTCGACCTGGCCGCCGCGCATGCCGCCGACGGCTTCCGGCTGTTACGGGTCTCCGGGGTGGCGGCCGAGTCGCGGCTGCCGTACGCCGGGCTGCACGGCCTGCTGCGCCCCGTCGCCGCGTCCGCCACCGCCCTGCCCGACGCCCAGTCCCTCGCCCTGATCTCGGCCCTGGAGTCCGGTACGGCCGCCGGCGGGCTGGCGCTGCCCGCCGCCGTGCTCGGGCTGCTGTCGGCGGTGGCCGCCCGGCAGCCGGTCCTGGCCTGCGTGGACGACGTGGACCTGCTGGACCCGGCCAGCCAGGAGGTGTTGTCGTTCGCGGCCAGGCGGGTGTCGGCCGAGCCGGTGGCGCTGCTGTTCACGGCGCGTACGGGCGTGCCCGACGGCATCCCGGCGCGGGAGCTGGGCGGGCTGGACGCGGCGGCCGTACGCGAGCTGGCCGGTGACCTGGCGCCGGGGAAGGTGGCCGAGGACCTGCTGGCGGCGCTGGACCAGATCGCCTGCGGCAACCCCCTCGCCCTGGCCGAGCTGATCGGCTCGCTCACCCCCGACCAGCTCGCCGGCCTGGCCGCCCCGCCCGCGGCGCTGCCCAGGGACGGGCGGCTGTGGCGGGCGCACGCCGCCCGCCTGGCCGAGCTGCCGGAGGAGGCGCGGCGGCTGCTCCTGCTGATCGCCGCCGACCCCGGGCTCGACGTGCCGACCCTGATCCGGGCGGCCCGGCCGGCGTGCGCGCTGACGGCGCTGGAACCGGCCGAGCGCGCGGGCATCCTGCTCTCCGCGGGCGACCGCTACGACTTCCGCGACCCGGCGGTGCGCGGGGTGGCGTACTACGGGGCCTCCCTGCTGCGGCGGCGCAGCGCCCACCGCCTGCTGTCCGCCCTGCTGGAGGACCCCGGGGACGGCGGGGGGCAGCGGCTGCGGCGGGCCTGGCACCGCGCCTGGGCCCTGGACGGCCCGGCCGAGCGGCTGGCCGACGAGCTGGCCGCGGCGGCGCTCGACGCCTGCCCGCCCCGCGCCTACCCCGAGCCGTACCTGGCCCTCGAGCGCGCCGCCGAGCTCACCGAGCACGACCACCCCGCCAAGGCCGAGCGCCTGGCCGCCGCCGCCCGGCACGCGTGGGTGGCCGGCCGC
>NZ_JBQQCB010000035.1:0-91692 GCF_052246675.1 Nonomuraea sp. KM90
AGGTCTCCCACCATGAGAGTGGGTAAGGCTCCCGGTAGACGACCGGGTTGATAGGCCGGAGGTGGAAGCACGGTAACGTGTGGAGCTGACCGGTACTAATAGGCCGAGGACTTGACCACAAAGCATACTTTCGAGTTTTTGCTCGCGTCCACTATGTGATTCTGAGGCAGCAAGCGGTTTTGCTTGTGTGTTTCATAGGGTTACGGCGGTTATGGCGGGAAGGAAACACCCGGTTACATTCCGAACCCGGAAGTTAAGCTTCTCAGCGCCGATGGTACTGCACTCGGGAGGGTGTGGGAGAGTAGGTCACCGCCGGACAATCTTTTGGGGAGGGCCCCGACGTCAACGCGTCGGGGCCCTTTCTGCGTTTGTGGTCAGGGGCGGTCGGTGACGGCGGCCTGGAGGAGCGGCTCTATCCGGTGGGGGATCTGGGTGGAGAGCGCGATCGTGGTGTCCGTGCGCTGGATGGCCGGGGACGCCAGCACGTGGGCGATGATCTGCTGGAGGTGCTCGGTCGTGCGGGCCACCACGCGGCACAGCAGGTCGTGCTGGCCGCTCGTCCCGTGGACCTCCAGGATCTCGGGCACGGTCCGCAGCGCCGTCACGGCCTCGTCCAGGCGCCCCTGAGCTATCTGCAGCCACACGAACGCCAGGATCGGATACCCGGACCTGGCCGGCGACACGGTGGGGCCGAAGTCCTGGATGACGCCCCTCGCGGTGAGCTTCTCCACCCGGGCCTGGACGGTGCCTCTGGCGACTCCGAGGAGCCGGGCCAGTTCGGTCAGGCCGATGCGGGGGTTGGCGCGCATGGTGACCAGCAGCCTGGCGTCTAGATCGTCCATGCCGCCTCCTCCTACACTGTGCGATTCGACCAGGATCTGGGTCGTTTGTCGTGCGAAATCCAGCGTATCGCGCAGCTGAATTGGGCGCTCTTGCCAGGAAAAGCGGGAGTTGCTGTCATTTGGGGCATGTTTGAGGAAGCACAGTATTTTGCGCCGGTCGCGGCCCAGGAGGATGGGTCCGTGGTGGTCGAGCTGTCGGCGTCGCATCCGGGGTTCGCGGACCCGGTGTACCGGGAGCGGCGGAACGCGATCGCCGGGCTGGCGGTGAACTACCGGCCGGGCACGCCCATTCCGGCCGCGGAGTACACCGAGCAGGAGCACGAGGTCTGGCGGACGGTCACCAGGGAGCTGGGGGTCAAGCACGCCAAGTACGCCACGGCCGAGTATCTGGCGGGTGCCGCGCGGCTGGGGCTGCCGGGCGACCGGATCCCGCAGCTCGAAGAGGTGTCGGAGCTGCTGGAGCCGTTGACCGGGTTCCGGTATCTGCCGGCGGCGGGGCTGGTGCCGCTGCGGGAGTTCTACGGGGTGCTGGCGGACGGGTTCTTCCACTCCACGCAGTACATCCGGCATCATTCCGTGCCGTTCTACACTCCTGAGCCCGATGTCATCCATGAGGTGATCGGGCACGCCAACGCGCTGGCGCACCCTCGGTACGCCGCTCTCTACCGGCTGGCGGGGCAGGCCGCGCGGCGGGTCGAGGGGGAGGAGGCGCTGGAGTTCGTCTCCAAGGTGTTCTGGTTCACGATGGAGTTCGGGGTGATGCGGGAGGCGGACGAACTCAAGGCGTACGGGGCGGGGATCCTGTCCTCGTACGGGGAGATCGAGGAGTTCCGGGGGATGGACATCCGGCCGCTGGACCTGGCTCTCATGGGCGCCACGCAGTACGACATCACGAAATATCAGGATGTGCTGTTCCGGGCCGAGTCGGTCCAGCACCTGGAGGACGTCGTGGGAGGCTTCTGGGCCACCTGTGACGACGACTCGATCGCGAAACTGATCGCCGCCGGTGTCTAGCGGCATGTCGCGAAATTTCGTGATAATGCTCGGGTGATCGCGGCCAGGGCCAAGGCGATACCTCGACTGGTCATCGCGCTCGCCCTGGTCATGCCGCTGATATGGGTAAAGGGGCCGGCGCCTCCGGAGGTGGGCTCCGCCGCCGTGCCCTCGCCCGGCAGCGTGCACCTCGCGGGCCCGGTCACCGTCCTGCCCGGGGTGAAGCAGGCCAGGATGATGGTGGAGAGCCTGGGGACGGCCTCCGTGCCGACGGTTCCGGACAAACGCATCTCCGAGCGGCTCGACCGCTATCTGGCCGGGCGGCCGGGGCCGGTCACGGCCATGGTGAAGGATCTGGCGACCGGGCGGGTCTACCGCTATCACGCGGGCGAGCGGCTGATCACGGCCAGCACGGCCAAGGTGCAGATCCTCGTGGCGTTGCTGCTGCGTACGCCGTGGAAGAAGCTGCCGGCCGCGGTCCGGCGCGATGCCGAGCTGATGATCCGCTACAGCGACAACCATGCCGCGGACCGCCTGTGGCTGCGGATCGGCGGGGTGGGCGGGTTCGACGCGGCGGGGAGGCGGCTCGGGCTGAAGCACACGCGGGGCGTGGCCGGTGACTGCCTTGACCTGTATTGCTGGGGGATCACCAGGACGTCGGTGGATGACCAGGTACGCCTCATGGCGGCACTGGTGTCCGGGAAGAGCCCGCTCAAGGCCGGCGATCGCGAGCAGGTGCTCAGGCTCATGGGCGCGGTCGTCGACGGCCAGGACTGGGGCATCAGCGCCGCCGCGTGCGAGGGCGACCGCGTGGCGCTGAAGAACGGCTGGCTCAAGCGCGTCTCGACCGAGCGCTGGGCCACGATCAGCGTGGGGCTGATCAGGGGCGACGGGCGCGACTACGCCGTTGCCGTACTCACCGAGGGGAGCCCAGAGGTGGCGTACGGCATAGCGACGGTCGAAGGCGTGACCAAGCGGATCATGCAGGACTTTCGGCGATGCCCGGGGTGACCAGCCGGTAGCCCACCCCGCGTACGGTCTGGATGAGCCGGTCGTCCTCGTCACCCAGGCGGGCCCGCAGCCGCTTGACGTGCACCGCGATCGTGTTCGTCGAGGTGTTCGCGGCGGCGTGCCAGACGTGGCGCATGATCTGCTCGCGCGTCACCGTGCGGTCGGCGTTGCGCATCAGGTACTGCAGCAGCTCGAACTCCCGCAACGGCAGGTGCACGGCGCGCCCGGCCACGCGTACCTGGTAGGCCTGTACGTCCAGCTCGACCCCGCCCACGGCGAGCACCTTGCGGGACTCGGGCGAGGCCGCCTGGATGAACGGCAGCAGTTCCGGCACCCGGTAGGGCCTGGCCACGCAGGCGGCGGCCCCTGCCGCGAGCGCGCGTACGGCCTGCTCGGCGTGCCCCTCGCCGACGCCGAGCAGCACGGGCACGGCCCGCGCCAGGCGTACCGCGCGTACGAACTCCACCGCGTCGATGACCGGCAGCGTGGCCGAGACGAGCACCACGTCCGGCTGCAGGGCCCCCGCCTGCAGCAGCCCCTGAGCACCGTCGGACACCCCCGTGACGGCCACGCCCTCGCGTTCGAGGGCCGTGGCCACCTCCTCCACGACGGAGTCGTCGGGGTCGGCGATGAGCAGTACGGGCTTGGTCCTCGTGTCCCCGTTCATCGTGGATGCCGCCTGCTGTTGGGTCATCAGCCGAAGCGCCCCGTGATGTAGTCTTCCGTGGCCTTCTCGGTCGGGTTGGTGAACATGCGGGAGGTCTCGTCCATCTCGATGACCTTGCCCGGCTTGCCCTGCTCGGCCAGGTTGAAGAACGCGGTCCTGTCGCTGACCCGGGCGGCCTGCTGCATGTTGTGGGTGACGATGACGATCGTGTACTCGTCCTTGAGCTTGGCCATCAGGTCCTCGATGGCCAGCGTGGAGATCGGGTCGAGCGCCGAGCACGGCTCGTCCATCAGCAGGACCTGCGGCTTGACCGCGATGGCCCGGGCGATGCAGAGCCGCTGCTGCTGACCGCCGGACAGGCCCGCGCCCGGCTTGTTGAGGCGGTCCTTGACCTCGTTCCAGAGGTTGGCGCCCTTGAGCGACTCCTCGACGATGCCGTCCATCTGCGACTTGCTGACGCGGCCGTTGAGGCGGAGGCCGGCCGCCACGTTCTCGTAGATCGACATCGTGGGGAACGGGTTCGGGCGCTGGAAGACCATGCCGATCATCCGGCGGACGGAGACGGGCTCGACGGTGGGGGCGTACAGGTCGTCGCCGTCGAGCAGCACCTTGCCCTCCACGCGAGCACCGGGGATCACCTCGTGCATGCGGTTGAGCGTGCGCAGGAACGTCGACTTGCCGCATCCGGACGGGCCGATGAACGCGGTGATCGAGCGGGGCTCGATGGTCATCGACACGTCCTCGATCGCCTTGTGCGACCCGTAGTACGCGTCGAGACCCGAGACCTGGATCTGCTTGGACATTGCGGTGATTACCCCCTATCGGCCCCTGGCGGGCGAGCGCCACCAGGCGATCAGGCGCGCCACCAGGTTGAGCAGCATGACGATCAGGATGAGCGTGAGGGCTCCGGTCCACGCCCGGTCGACGGCGGTGTCGTTGGGACGGGCCGCCTGGTCGAAGACGAAGAGGGGAAGGCCCATCTGGGGCCCGGAGAACGGGTCGTTGTTGATGGAGTTCGTGAAGAACACCGTCATCAGCAGCGGCGCGGTCTCACCGGCGACACGGGCCACGGCCAGCATGATGCCGGTGACGATGCCGGTGAACGCGGTCGGCAGCACGACCTTGACGATGGTGCGCCACTTGGGCACGCCCAGCGCGTACGAGGCCTCGCGCAGGTCGTTGGGCACCAGCCGGAGCATCTCCTCCGCGGACCGGACGACCGTCGGCATCATCAGGATGGACAGCGCCAGCGCGCCCGCCCAGCCGGAGTACTCGAAGCCGAGGAAGAGGATCCAGAACGCGAAGATGAACAGGCCGGCAACGACCGAAGGGACGCCGGTCATGACGTCCACGAAGAAGCTGATGGCGCGGCTCAGCCGGCCGTTGTTGCCGTATTCGACCAGGTAGATCGCGGTGAACAGACCGATCGGCACCGAGATGACCGAGGAGAGCAGGATCTGTTCCAGGGTTCCGATGATCGCGTGGTACGCGCCGCCGCCGGCGTCTCTCGCACCGATGCCGTTCATCGAGTGCGTGAGGAACTCCAGGTCGAACCGGGCCAGGCCGTTGGAGATGACCAGCCAGAGCACCGAGATGAGCGGCACCACGGCCAGCGCGAACGCCAGGTAGACCAGGCCCTGGACGACCCGGTCCTTGATCCGGCGGCTGGTCGAGATGTGTTGGATCGAGGTCATGCGCCGGCCCTCGCGTACTCCTTGCGGCGGTTGATGATCAGGCGCGCGCCCATGTTGACCAGCAACGTGATGACGAACAGCACCAGACCGGACGCGATCAGGGCGCCTCGGCCGATCTCGGTGGCCTCGCCGAAGCCGTTGGCGATGTTGGCGGCGATGCTGTTGGCGTGCGGGGTGAGGATCTCGAAGGTGATGTCGAAGGTGGCGGGGAAGATCAGCGCGACCGCGATGGTCTCGCCCATGGCGCGGCCGAGGCCGAGCATGGCGGCGCTGATGACACCGGGACGGCCGAACGGCAGCACGGCCATTCTGATCATCTCCCAGCGGGTGGCGCCGAGCGCGAGCGCCGCCTCCTCGTTCATCTTCGGCGCCTGGAGGAACACCTCGCGCGTGATGGCCGCGATGATCGGCAGGATCATGATGGCCAGCACGATCGATCCGGCGATCATGGTCTTGCCGCCGATGGCGCCCTCGCCGGCGAACAGCGGGAACCAGCCGAGGTGCTCGTTGAGCCACTGCGACGGCGTCCTGATCAGCGGCACCAGGAACGCCAGGCCCCACAGGCCGTAGACGACGCTGGGGACGGCGGCGAGCAGGTCGATCAGGTAGCCGAGCGGGGCGGCGAGCCTGCGGGGCGCGTAGTGGGAGATGAACAGCGCCACGCCGACCGCGATGGGGGTCGCGATGACGAGGGCGATGCCGGAGCTGAGCACGGTACCGAACGCCAGAGCGCCGATGCCGAACACGCCGCTGCTGTTGGGCTCCCAGGTCAGGTCGAGGAAGAAGCTGCCCTTGTTCGCCTGCAGGGCGGGGATCGCCTCGCTGATGAGGAAGACGGCGATGGCCGCCATGATCGCCAGCAGGATGACGCCCGCCGCGGTGGAGACGAAGCGGAAGGGCCCTTCACCATGGCTGCGCCGCGAGGCGGACCGGCTCGTGGCCGGCCCGCCATCACGGGTGCGTACGTTGGTGGTCATGGGGTGTTAGGAGATCGCCTCGACAGCGGTCCGGACCTTGGTGAGCAGAGCTCCCGACAGCGGGGCGTAGCCCAGCTCCTTGAGCGCTGCCTGGCCCTCGTCGCTGGCCGTGTAGGTGAGGAAGCTCTTGACGATCTTCTGCTGGTCGGCCGGCAGGCCCTTCTCGCAGGTGATCTCGTACGTCACCAGGACGATCGGGTAGGCACCCGCGGTCTTGGTGGCGTAGTCGATCGACAGGGCCAGGTCGTTGCCGGTGCCCTTGATCTCGGCGGTCTCGACCGTCTTGGCCGCGCTCTCCGGGGTGAGCTCGACGAACTCGCCGGCGCCGTTGGCGACCTTGGCCTTCTGCAGCGAGGAGTTCTCGGCGAAGGAGAGCTCGACGTAGCTGATGGCACCCTCGGTGTCCTTGACCGAGGAGGCGATGCCGTCGGAGCCCTTGGCGCCCTGGCCCTTGGCCTCGGCCGGCCAGGCCTTGGCGGGCTCGTACGGCCACTCGGCGGTGGCCTTGAGGAACTTGGTGAAGTTGTCGCTGGTGCCCGACTCGTCCGAGCGGTGGAAGGCCTGGATCGGGGTGGAGGGCAGCGTGGCGTCGGGGTTGTCGGCCTTGATGGCGGCGTCGTCCCACTTGGTGATCTTGCTGCTGAAGATCCCGCCGAGCGTCTTGGGCGTCAGCTGCAGGCCCTCGACGCCGGGAAGGTTGTAGACGACCGCGACCGGGCCGGTCACCATCGGGATGTTGATCGCCTTGCCGGTCTTGCACCGGGCGTCGGCCTGGGCGGGCTCGTCCTCCTTCAGTGCCGAGTCGGAGCCGGCGAAGGCGACCTGGCCCTGAATGAACGCCTGCACACCCGCGCCCGAGCCGCTGGGCTGGTAGTTCAGGGTGACACCGGGGTTGGTGGCCGTGAAGTTCTTCGTCCACTCGGTGATCGCGTTGGCCTGGGCCGAGGAGCCCGCGGCGTTGATCGAGCCGCTCAGACCGTTGTCATTGCCCGCGGCGGGGGCGCTGGCAGAAGCGGAGCTGGTGCCGCTGGTCCCGGCGTTGTTGTCTGTGCCGCACGCAGCGAGCGAGAGCGCGCCGACGACGGCGACGGCGGCGAGCCGGCCTGCATACTTCACGGTTGGGTTCCTCCCACTTGGTCCTTAGTCGCCATGAAAGCTATGCAGCGAAGGTGACTCAGACCCCCCAACGAGGGTGAACGTTCGGTGAACGCACCAGGTCACCCTCATGATGGGTGTTATGACTTATCGCGTATGCCTGGTGTGCATGGGGAACATCTGCCGCTCGCCGATGGCCGAGGTCGTGCTCCGTCAGACCCTCGCGGACCGCGGGCTGGGCGACCGCGTCACCGTCGAGAGCGCCGGGACCGGCGGCTGGCACGTCGGGGATCCGATGGACGAGCGGGCGCTGGAGATCTTGGCCCAGCACGGCTACGACGGCTCGACGCATCGGGCCCGGCAGTTCACCAAGGACTGGTTCGACCGCTACGACCTCGTGCTCGCCATGGACCGGGACAACGTCTCCAACCTCCGGCGGCTCGCCCCGGCCGGGGTGGAGGTGCGGCTGTTCCGCTCCTTCGACCCGGCCGCGCCGGAGGGGGCCGAGGTGCCGGATCCGTACTACGGGGGGCCCGAGGGGTTCGAGGAGGTGCTCGGGCTGGTGGAGGCCGCTTCCGAGGGGGTGGCCAAGCACATCGCCGACGAGATTCCCAAGTGAGGTTCACCGAGGATCTGGGCTCGTCGCACGGCTGGCGGCTGCGGCGGGGCGTGCTGGACGACGGGCGCGAGGTGTTCGCCAAGAGCGGGGCGGCCTCCGAGGTCTTCGCCTCGGAGGCCGCCGGGCTGCGCTGGCTGGGCGAGGTCGCCGCGGTGCCCGAGGTGATCGACGTGGGGCCCGACCGGCTGGTGCTCTCCTGGGTACGCCAGGAGCGGCCCACCGCCGCGGCCGCCGAGCGGTTCGGGCGGTCGCTGGCCCGGCTGCATCGCTCGGGGGCGCCGGGGTTCGGCGCGCCGTGGCCGGGGTTCATCGCCGAGCTGCCGATGGACAACTCGCCCGCCGGCGACTGGCCGTCCTTCTACGCGGAGCGGCGGGTGCTGCCGTTCCTGCGGATGGCGCGGCTGCCCGCCTCGGACGTCGCGCTGGTGGAGCGGGCCGTGTCGCGCTTCGGCGAGGTCGCGGGGCCGGCCGAGCCGGTGGCGCGGATCCATGGGGACCTGTGGAGCGGGAACGTGTTGTGGTCCGGTGGCGACGGGGTGCTGATCGATCCGGCGGCCCATGGCGGGCATCGGGAGACCGATCTGGCGATGCTGGACCTGTTCGGGCTGCCGTACCTCGATCGGGTGCTGGGGGCGTACCGGGAGGAGTGGCCGCCGGCCGAGGGGTGGCGGGAGCGGGTGCCGCTGCACCAGCTCCATCCGCTGCTCGTGCACGTGGTGCTGTTCGGGGGCGGCTACCGGGACAGCCTGATGAGCGCGGTGCGGCGGGTGCTGGCGCTCTGAGCGGATCCTGCCGCCTCAGCCGGTCTTGCGTTTGCGGTACGCGCGTTGCCGGCAGGCGCGGGAGCAGTAGACACGAGGGCGGCCCGACTCGGCCGGCTCCAGGGGGATGCCGCATTCCTGGCAGTTTTCGTCACGGGTTTCGTCACGCTCGCGAATGAGGGCCTCGATGCCGTCCAGGAGACGGCGCAGGCCGAACTCGAAGGTGTCCTCCGGGTGGTCCCAGCCGCCGCTCTCCCAGAGGCCGGAGATCGTGGGGTATTGGTCGAGGCGCTCGAACAGGGAGTCGCGGGCGCCCCACCACTCCTCCTCGGACACGCCGCTGCGGCGCTCCTCGCGCCGGGTCTCCAGCAGGAGCAGGGCCTCGGCGTCCACGAACCGGCCGACCAGGCCGATGGCCGCGATCACCTCCCACGGCCGCAACGCGGTGCCGGTGAGGGTGGCCAGCATGTAGTCGTACTGGGCGACGCCGTTGGGGCCGGGCAGGTGGCGACTGCCGCGCACCTCGGCCAGCCACGGGTGCCGCTCGCGGATCCGCCACGCCTGCCTGGCGACCGCCTCCAGCCGCGGCCGCCAGCCCTCCTGCGACGGGGGCTCTTCCGTGGTCTCCTTCGGGGGCTCGTCCGCGTGCTCGCCCATGACCTCGTCGCGCATGAGGTCGACGAGCTGGTCGCGGCCGGGCACGTGGCGGTAGAGCGACATGGTCGTGAAGCCGAGCCGGTCGGCGACCTTGCGCATGGACAGGCCCTCCAGGCCCTCGGCGTCGGCCAGCTCGATCGCGGCGCGCACGATCCTGCCCAGGCTGAGGCCGGGGCGCGGCTCGCGCTCCTCCTCCCGCCACAGCAGCTCGACGCCGTCGTCCGGGTCCCGCGTCATTGGCATCTTCCTAGTTTATGGTGTACTAATTCGTGTACAGCATAAACATCGAAAGGCGGTTGGGATGTTCCACTTCCACGTCGCGCCATCCGGGGACGACTCCTGGTCCGGCTCCGTCGAGCGCCCGTTCGCCACCCTCGAACGTGCCCGGTCGGCGGCCCGCGAGGCCCCGGGCGAGGCCGTCGTGCACCTCAGGGGCGGGACACACGTGCTGACCCGCCCGTTCGAGCTCACCGGGGCCGACTCGGGGACCGTCTACCGGGCGTACGGGCACGGCACCTCCGCCCGGGAGGAGGTCGTCGTGAGCGGCGGCCGGCGGATCGAGGGGTGGCGGGTGCGGGACGGCGTCTGGCGGGCCGAGGTCGGCGACCTCGAGACCCGCCAGCTGTACGTGGAGGGCCGCCGGGCCGCCCGCGCCGCCGTCCCCGGCCTGCCCGGGGCGGCGGCCGTGACCGCCACCGGCTACGTCACCGACAGTGCCGCGCCGCGCGAGTGGCGGGACGTCGAGTTCGTCTACCGGGGCGTCTATCCGTGGACGGAGGCCCGCCTCGGGGTGGCCGGGATCTCGGCCGACGGTGACTCGACGGTGATCACCATGGCGGAGCCCGGCTTCGGGTGGGCCGTCGAGCTGTACAACTCCACCTGGGCGGGCAACACCTCCGCCGGTCCCGGCCTGCCCACCGCCGTCGAGAACGACGCGAGCTTCCTGCGCGAACCGGGCACCTTCGTGCTCGACCGGTCCCGGCCGGGGGATCACGTGCTGCTGTACCTGCCCCTTCCCGACGAGGATCCCGCGCGTACGCGGGTGGTCGCGCCGGTCCTGGAGACGCTGCTGAGCGTCGCCGGGGCGCGGGACGTCTCGTTCGAGGGGCTGGTGTTCGCCGACGCCACATGGGTGCGGCCCGGCCGGCCGGAGGGCTTCCCGCACTATCACGGCAGCGGTTACTACGAGGGCGGCGGCGTCGAGACGGCGTTCGTGGGGGACGACGGGTCCGTGACGTATCCCGCCCATTCCGTCACGATCCCTGCCTGCGTGACGTTCGACGACGTGTCCGGCGTGGTGATCGAGGGCTGCCGGTTCACCCGCATGGGGGCCTCCGGGCTGGGCGTCTCCGGGGGCGACGGGCTCACCGTACGCGGCTGCGACTTCGACACGCTGTCCGCCGGGGCGATCGTGGTGTCCGGGAGCCGGGCGACCACGATCGAGGACAACCGGGTGCGTCGCGTGGGGCTGGAGTACAGCGGGTCGCCGGGGATCTCCGTGACCGGCACGCGGGGCTGCGTCATCGCGCACAACGAGATCGCCGAGGTGCCCCACTGCGGCATCGTGGCCGGGCCGGGCGAGGGCACCCGGATCGTGCGCAACCTGACCGTGGACACCATGCAGGTGCTGGCGGACGGGGGCGGGGTGTACCTGTCCGGGCCCCAGGGCGACTCGGCCGAGACCGGGGCCGTGGTGCGGGGCAACGTCATCAAGGACACGCGCACGCCGTACAACTTCGGGCTCTACACCGACTACGGGGCCAGCTGGGTGACCGTCGAGGAGAACGTCGTCATGCGGGCCGACAACACCGCCGTGCTGCACGTCGGGCCGCCGCTGGAGAACGTGGTCTACCGGGGGAACTTCTGGGACGCCGACCCGCTGGGGCACGACGATCCGCCGGCCGGCGTGACGTACGAGGGGAACACGACCATCAAAGATGAACGGGAGCTGAACGCCGCCACCGCCGGCATCCAGGCCAGGGCCGGTCTCCTGCGGACCTAGCTCTTGACGGTGGTGCCGTTGAGGCGGTTGAGCACCTCGTCGTGCAGGACGCCGTTCGTGCAGACGAGGCTGCCGCCCTCAAGGCCCTTCACCCCGGCCACGTCGGTCCAGACGCCGCCGGCCTCCTCGACGATCACGGTGAGCGCCGCCATGTCCCACGGCGACAGCTCGGGCTCGGCCGACAGGTCCACCGACCCCTCGGCGACCATCATGTGCGACCAGAAGTCGCCGTACGCCCTCGTGCGCCAGCAGGCGCGGCTGAGGTCGAGGAAGTTGTCGAGCCGGCCCGTCTTCTCCCAGCCGCCGAAGCTCGAGTACGAGAACGAGGCGTCCTCCAGGACGGACACGGACGACACCTGCATGCGGGACGCCTTGGTCAGGCTCTTGCCCGTCCACGCCCCGCCCTCGGCCGCCGCCCACCAGCGCCGGCCGAGCGCGGGGGCCGAGACCAGGCCGACGACGACCTTGCCGTACTCCATGAGCGCGATCAGGGTCGCCCACACGGGCACGCCGCGTACGTAGTTCTTGGTGCCGTCGATGGGGTCGATGATCCACGACCGGGCGCCCCACCCGGTCCTGCCGAACTCCTCGCCCACGACCGCGTCACGCGGCCTGGCGCGGCGCAGCGTGCCCCGGATCGCCTCCTCCACCGCGCGGTCGGCATCGCTGACCGGCGTCAGATCGGGCTTGGTCTCGACCTTGAGGTCGACAGCCTTGAACCGCCGCATGGTCATGTCATCGGCGGCGTCCGCCATGACATGCGCGAGGCGAAGATCATCGGAATAACCCTGCACGATCGCCCACGCTATCGTGTCGGGTATACCGAACATCAGTCACCAACGCCCCTTTTCTGGTAACCCGCATTCCAGTTACCGACCAGTAGCATGTCCAGCATGTCGGTAGATGTCGGTGCGCTGATGCTCCAGTCGGTCCCTTTTGCCCAGACATTGGGCATCGTTTTTGATTCGGTGGCGGACGGGCGGGCGATCTGCCACGTTCCCGACCGCGCGGAGTTCCGCAACCATGTGGGCGGCCCGCACGCGGGGGTGCTCTTCACCCTCGCGGAGTCCGCGTCGGGGGCCGCCGTGCTGTCGTCGCTGGGCGACCAGCTGAGCCGGGCGACGCCGCTGCCGACGACCGCCACCATCGAGTTCCGGAAGGTCGCCGAGGGAGAGGTGCGGGCCGAGGCCAGGCTGCTGGCGAGCCGGGAGGAGGTAGTGGCCCGGCTGGACGCGGGGGAGCGGCCGGTGTTCGACGTCGCCGTGGAGGTCACGAACGCCGACGGCGTGGTGGTCTCCGCCCTGACGGTCACCTGGACCCTGCGCCCGAACCGGCCTTGACAGCCGAAGGCGATCACGGGCGATGATCGGCTATGAACGCCTTGATCCGGATCGCCCTCGTGGGTGCGGTGATCGGGCTCGGTGAGTCCGTTCTCGTGGTCTGTGTGTCCGAGCGGAACGTCCTGCTCGCGTTCCTAGCGATGGTGTTCGTACCCTTCCCGGTGAGCATGGCGCTGTGCTGGTGGGGCAAATTGCCGCATTGGTGGCTGGTGTCGGTGCTGGGGCCGATGGCCGTCATCTTCTCCTTCTTGTTGACGCTCGCCGTCGGCGTCGATGCCTCGGTCGCCGGCGACTTGGGCATCGGTGAATGGGGTGGTCGCCTCATCCTCATGGGCGTCGGCGCGGGCGCCTTCGCCTTCGCCGGGGCCCTGGTCATGCCGATGCACCGGGCCCTTCGCCTCACCACGCTCGGGGTGGTCGTCGCTCTGTGCGCCGCCTCGTGGGTGGGGGCGGACGTGATCAGGATGGCCGGTGTGACGTGGCAGTCGGCGTCGAAGGGGGTGCCCGTCGTCGCGCCCGACCTGCCGGAGCACCGACTGGTCCTCGCCGACCTGGAGGAGGGCGCCGTGGCGGACGTGCTCCGGCTCTCGTACGAGCGGCGATTCGATCAGGGGGATCTGTCCGTCCTCGTCGCATCGGTGCGCGAGCAGACCGCTCGGGAGGCGTGCGAGTCGCCGTCCCGGATGGACGGCACGCCGGTGGGTGAGGGGTTGCCGGCCACCTGCCGGGAGGTTTGGGGCGGGAGCTGGGTCCGTACCGAGGTGGGCAGCACGTCGGTGCTCGCCGTGCGTGGTGACGCGCTGGTGGAGGTCCAGAGCGCGTGGCTGACGGAGGCGCAGCTGCTCGCCGTGCTGCCGACCGTCCGCCCGGTCGACGCCTGGGACCTGGCCGCCGCCAGGCGACCGTGACGACCGTCAGGAGGGGCCGCCGGAGACGGTCCTGCGGCGGGGACGTCTCCCGGCGTCGTCCGTGACAGCCGTGGGGGCGGCGGCTCTCCTCGGTGCCGACCGTGACCGCGTGGCTCCCTAGCGGCGGGTCTTCTTCGGGGCGTCCGGCGTGGGCTCGTCGTCGCCGGGCTCGGCAGGGTTGTGTGCGGTGAGCCGGCGGTGATTTCCGTCGGGGCTCTCTGCGTCGGGGCTCGTTGGTTCGGAGTCCTCCGCGTCGCGGTCCTCTGTGGGAGTGCCCTCCGCAACGGGGCCCTCTGCGTCGAAGTACTCCGCGTCGGGGTCTTCCGCGTCGGGGTCCTCTGGGTCGAGGTCTTCCGCGTCGAGGGCTTCTGCGGTGGAGAGGGCAGATGGGGGTTGGCGGCGGGGTTCGGTTGGGCCGTCTGGGGAGGTCGGTTCCCGGCGGGGTGCGGTGGGGTCGTCGGGGGTGCCCTCGCGGCTGGACAGCAGGCGGCGCAGGGACTCCAGGCGGGCCGGGTCGGCTTTGCCCGCCGCGACCAAGGCGTCCAGCGCGCAGCCCTCCCCGAGATGGGTGCAGCCCTTCGGGCAGTCCACCGTTGCCTCGATCAGGTCGGGGAACGCCGCCAGCACCGTTTCCACCGACACGTGCGCCAGCCCGAAGCTGCGTACGCCGGGCGTGTCGATGATCCAGCCCCCCTCCGGCAGCTCCAGGGCCACGGCGGAGGTGGAGGTGTGGCGGCCGCGGCCGGTCACCGCGTTGACCTGGGAGACGGCGCGGTTGGCGTCGGGGACGAGGGCGTTGACCAGCGTGGACTTGCCCACGCCCGAATGGCCCACCAGGACGCTGATGCGGCCCGTCAGGTGGTCGCGCAGCTCGTCCAGGGGACCGCCCTTGTGGACCACGACGTGCGAAACGCCCAGCGGCTCGTAGAGGGCCACCAGCTCGTCGGGCGAGGCGAGGTCGGGCTTGGTGAGGCAGAGCAGGGTGTCGATCTCGGCGTCGAAGGCCGCCACCAGGATCCGGTCGATCATGCGGGGCCGCGGCGGCGGATCGGCCAGCGCGGTCACGATGACGAGCTGGTCGGCGTTGGCCACGACCGGGCGCTCGATGCCGTCGGTGTCCTCGGTGTCGTCGGCCGAGCGGCGCAACATCGACGTGCGCGGCTCCACGCGTACGACCCGGGCCAGCGTGTCGGGACGGCCCGAGACGTCTCCGACCAGGGCCACCCGGTCGCCCACGACGATGCCCTTGCGACCCAGCTCGCGCGCCTTCATGGCCACCACGAGGCGGCGCTGCGGCTGCTTGCGCTTCTGGGCCGACCCCTTCGGGCGCTCCGGCTCGACCAGCGTCGTGTAGCGGCCCCGGTCCACGGCCACCACGAACCCTTCGACGGCGTCTTCATGCGCAGGACGAATCCGGGTCCGGGGCCGGGAGCCCTTGCCCGGCCTGACCCGTACGTCGTCCTCGTCGTACTCCCGCTTTCTCAGCGGTCTGCTCCCATGCGCTCGCATCCCCTCTGTTGTGCTCTGTGCGTGATCCCTTGCTGCGGGACGAGGTCGCCGCGGCCCCTGGCCGCGGACCCGCCCGCCGGACGGGGCCCGTGACGCGCCAGGCCCTTGGGACCCGGCTCACTCACGCCGAAGTGCTCCGTGTTGTAGCCGGTGCCCCGGCCCGTGGCGCCGGTGCCCCGACTTGTGGTGCCGGTGCCCCGACCTGTGGTGCCGGAGCACCGACTTGTGGTGCCGGTGATCCGGCGGTCCCGGCACGCGTCGCCGGTGTCCGTGGTGCGTCGTTCCACGTGCCGGGTGCTCCGACCCTTGGTGCCGGCGCTTCTCGTGCGCCGGCCCACGCAGCCGGCTGCCGTGGCGCCCCGGCCCGTGAGGTCGGTGCTGCTGGTGTGCCGGCACACGTGGCCGGAGCTCTCCGTGCGCCGGCACGTGCGGCCGGTGCCCGGGGGGCGCCGTCTCGTGTGGTCGGTGCTGCTGGTGCCTCGACCCGCGGTGCTGGTCCGTCGATATGGGAAGTCCGTGTTGGTGGTGCGGGTGCCACCTGGGCCTGGACAGGTGGCGGCGTCGTGCTGGTGGATCTTTTCATCGCCATTCGGGCAGCGCGTTGTCACGTGCCGCCCTTTTCCGAAGTGCCCGGCGCTTTCGCGGTGAAACCAGCGCCCGCGGGACGGTGTGCATCGGCCCTGCTCACGCCTGGAAGGACGTTTGTCATCGGGCTTCCAGCATCGCCGTCCACATCTGGACGAACTCCGGCAGGGTCTTGGCGGTCGTCGCGATGTTCTCCACCTCGACGCCGGGCACCGCGAGGCCGATCACGGCCCCGGCCGTGGCCATGCGGTGGTCGTCGTAGCTGTGGAAGGTGCCGCCGTGCAGCGGGCGGGGGCGGATGATCAGGCCGTCCTCGGTCTCCTCGGCGTCGCCCCCCAGGCGGTTGATCTCGGTGGCGAGCGCGGCCAGCCGGTCGGTCTCGTGACCGCGCAGGTGGCTCACTCCCCGGATGCGGCTCGGCGTGGAGGCCAGCGCCGCCAGGGCGGCGATCGTGGGGGTCAGCTCGCCCACGTCACGGAGGTCGGTGTCGATGCCGGTGATCTGGCCTGTCCCCGTGACCACGAGGTCGGTCGTCCGGGAGGCGGGGCGCTGATCGCCCGCGCCCGCGGACGAGCCTGATTCAGAGCCTGCTTCAGGGCCTGATTCGGAGCCTGATCGGGAGGCGGTTTCGGCGGCGGGGGAGGAGCGGGTGACCGTCGCGCCCATGGTGGTGAGCAGGTCGCGCAGGGCGTCGCCCGCTTGCGTGGTGTGCACCGGCCAGCCGGGGATCGTCACCGTGCCGCCGGTCACCAGCGCCGCCGCCAGGAACGGGGCCGCGTTGGACAGGTCGGGCTCCACCGTCATGTCCCTGGCCGTGATCGGGCCGGGCTCCACCCGCCACATGTCGCGCTCGCCGTCGTCCACCGTGACGCCGGCCGCCCTGAGCATCTCCACGGTCATCTCGATGTGCGGCTGCGAGGGCACCGGCGGGCCCACGTGGCGGATCGTGATGCCCTTCTCGAACCGCGCCGCCGCCAGCAGCAGGCCCGAGACGAACTGCGACGAACCCGACGCGTCCAGTGTGACCTCGCCGCCCGTCAGCGGCCCGCTGATCGTGAACGGCAGGGCGTCGTTGTCGATCCGCGCCCCGAGCGAGCGCAGGGCGTCGAGGATGGGGCCCATCGGGCGCTTGCGCGCGTGCGGATCGCCGTCGAAGGAGACGGGACCGTCGGCGAGCGCGGCGACCGGCGGCACGAACCGCATCACCGTGCCCGCCAGGCCGGCGTCGATGTGCGCGCCGCCGCGGATCGGGCCGGGCGTCACCTGCCAGTCGACCCCCGCGGCGCTCTCCCGGGTGGACTCCAGAGTCGTGCCCAGAGCTCGCAGCGCCGCCACCATCAGGTCGGCGTCGCGGCTGCGCAGCGCCTGCCGCACGACCCCCGGGCCGTCGGCGAGCGCGGCGAGGAGGAGGGCACGATTGGTCACCGACTTGGAGCCGGGCAGCGGGACGGTGGCGTCGACCGGGCCGGTCGCCGCCGGGGCGGGCCAGTGCGGAGCGGGCATGGTCAAAGAGTACTGGCCGTGGCGGGGCGGGGGTCACAGCCTGTGGATAACGACTGGCGCACCGTTGTGCCCTGTGGATGACGTGGATGACGTGGGTGATGGGGACAGCGGGCACGGCGGGGACGGCGGGGACGCGGGCTTGACGGGACGACGGCAGGAGCGGCGGTCAGGCGGGAATGGCGGGCGTGGGTGTAGGCGGTCCTGTGAACGGGCGGTCGCGGAGCGGGCATCGGCGGCGGGCGAGGGCAGGGGAAAGCGGGCGGGGACAGCGGGCGAGGGCGGGGACAGCGGGTGGACGGCAGGGGGCGGACGGCAGTGGGTGGAGGTGGCGGGTAGCGGGTGGGTGGGGCAGAGGGGCCGGGATCGGGCGGACATGCGAGCGAAAGCCGGACGTGGCAGTGTGGGGTCATGTGCGGTAGATACGCCTCGGCGCGCAAGAAGCACGAGCTGCTCGAGGAGTTCCAGGTCGAGCAGGACGGTGACCCCGAAAAGGAGCTCGGCGCCGATTACAACGTCGCGCCCACCAAGAACGTCTACGCCGTGCTGAGCCGCGTGCCCAAGGAGGCCGAGCGGGCGGTACGACAGCTCAGGATCGTGAAGTGGGGCCTGGTGCCGGCCTGGGCCAAGGACCCGTCGATCGGCTCGCGGCTGATCAACGCCAGGGCCGAGACGCTGGCCGAGAAGCCGTCGTTCCGGCAGGCGTTCGCCAAGCGCAGGTGCCTGCTGCCGGCCGACGGCTACTTCGAGTGGATGCCGGTCGAAGGCGAAAAGAAGAAGAAGCAGCCGTACTTCATCCACCCGGCCGACGGCGGGGTGCTGGCCATGGCGGGCCTGTACGAGTTCTGGAAGGACCCGTCGCGCGACGACGACGACCCGCTCAAGTGGCTGGTGACCTGCACCGTCATCACCACGAACGCCGAGGACCAGCTCGGCCGCATCCACGACAGGATGCCCATGATGATCGAGCGGGAGCGTTGGGCGGAGTGGCTCGACCCCAAGCTGACCGACACCGCCCAGGCCGCGGAGCTGCTGGTGCCCGCCGAGTCGGGGCGGCTCACCGCGTACGCGGTCTCCACGGATGTCAACAACGTGCGGAACAATGGCTCAGACCTCATCAAACCTCTCCCCGAAGAGGAGGAAACCGCGCTTTTCTAAAGGTGTAAGAAGCACGGTAAGTGGGCATCCGGTGAGGAAAGCGATGCATCCGTTTACTCGATGTCACCGCCAAAAATGCCCCCAATTGCACCGGGCGGGACATCCGGGGAGTCCTAGCCGCGGGTTGCCCTCACTCACCCGGAGGTGCGGATTCGTGGACGTCACGACCGCTCGTGAGCGGCTGGAAGAAATGCTCGCGGAGCTGGACCGCTCGATCGGGGTCCTGCAGGGCGACCCTGTCGCCGTGCGTGAGCACTCGGCGGCGGACGCCGGCTCGGACCTGACCGACAACGACCGCGCCCAAGCCATGCTGACCGTGGCCACCGCGCAGCGCCGCGCCGTCATCGAGGCGATCAAACGCCTTGAGGAAGGCGTGTACGGCAGGTGCGTCGACTGCGGCACGCCGGTGCCGGAAGGTCGCCTGGAGGCCCGCCCTGAGGCCGCGCGCTGCGTGCAGTGCCAGGGCAAGAAGGAACGCCGTCGCTGAGAGCGCGTACGCCGCCGGACACGAAGAACGGCGGCGCCGCACCCAGAGGACGGGTCACCCCTTGCGGACGCTGGCCACCAGGTGGATGCCGACCGTGTCGTCGTCGTCCGGATGGGCCTCGAGCTCCGTGCGCACCAGGTAGTTGAGCGCCCGCGCGTCGGACCCGAGCACGTGGTCCACCGTGGACGGCGACAGCACCGTGCGCGGCCGCATCCACTCCACCTCGAGCCCGGCGCCCATCAGCAGCTCGCGCAGCTGCCCGCTGCTGAAGCAGCGCGTGATGCTGCCGTCGGGCCACGGCACGAGCATGACCTCACCGGTCTGCCGCAGGTGCTGCCACTGCTCCTGCTCGGCCAGGATCGCCATGCCGAGCACCAGCGAGTCGACGCACACCAGCGCCCGCCCACCCGGCCGCAGCACCCTGGCCACGTCGCTCATCGCCGACTCGGCCATCAGCTCGATCGACATCACCCGCTCTTCGGCGAGCACCGCGTCCACGCTCGCGTCGGGCAGGAACGCGAGATCGTCGGCGCGTACGTGGCGGACGCGGTCCGCGTCGCGCAATCGGGACTGCCCGTCGACGGTCCGGCGGAAGTCGAGCACCTCGATCACCCGGTGCCCCGCTCTCGCGGCCTGACCCGACCATCGCCCGCGGCCGCCGGAGAGGTCGAGGATCACGGAGGGTTCGCCGGGGAGCCATCGGTTGAGTTGTTCGGCGGCGACGGCGCGGTAGAAGGTCCAGTACGGCCCGAGCGTCCCTGAGCCGTTCAGTTCCTCGGCCGGAATGGGCAGCACACGCGACTCCTGGGTTCCGGAAAAAGGGCTACCAGCCGGTACGTATGACGTTCCCCGCACCGGGTCCTTCGTACCTTCTATCTTGCGGGAACAGACAAGGGCGCGGGCGTGTTGCGACGAGCATGCTCACATTGGTCGACCCCCAGCCCGCTGACCGACTGGTCACGGGCCAGCGGGTATCCTCCCCTGAGTACGGTGTTCCGCCACAGCCGGCCACCGGTGATCTTAGGGGGGTGGGTCCGGTGCCCGCGACAGGCGCGGAGACGCTGGAGCAGCGAAGCGAGCGATTCGAGCGCGACGTCATGCCGTATCTCGAGCAGCTCTACTCCGCCGCGCTCCGGATGACCCGAAATCCCGCGGACGCGGAGGACCTGCTGCAGGAGACCTTCGCCAAGGCGTTCGCGTCGTTCCATCAGTTCCAGCAGGGCACGAATCTCAAGGCGTGGCTCTACCGGATCCTGACCAACACCTTCATCAACAGCTACCGCAAGAAGCAGCGGGAGCCCAAGCAGTCGGGCACCGAGGAGATCGAGGACTGGCAGCTCGCGCGGGCCGAGTCCCACACCTCGAGCGGCCTGAAGTCGGCCGAGGTGGAGGCGCTCGAGCATCTCCCCGACGGCGACATCAAGCAGGCCCTCGCGGCCCTGCCCGAGGAGTTCAGGATCGCGGTCTACCTGGCCGACGTCGAAGGCTTCCCCTACAAGGAGATCGCCGACATCATGGGCACTCCCATCGGGACCGTGATGTCGAGGCTGCACAGGGGACGCAGGCAGCTGCGGGGCCTCCTTGAGGACTATGCTCGCGAGCGTGGCCTGGTCCCGGCGGAGGGATCGAAATGAGCTGTGGCAACCCGCACGACACCGACTGTCGCGAAGTGCTCGACAAGGTCTACGCCTACCTCGACGGTGAGCTGACCGAGGGCGACGTCGCCGGCATCCGCGTGCACCTCGACGAGTGCAGCCCGTGCCTGCAGGAATACGACCTGGACAAGGCGATTAAGGCGCTCGTGGCCAAGCACTGCGGTTGTGACCCGGTCCCCGCGGATCTGCGCTCGAAGGTGCTGGCCCGCATCGCGCAGGTGAGGTCGGAGCTGTCCGACTAGGATTCACCCCATGCGCGTGTTGGTCACCGGGGGTGCCGGGTTCATCGGTTCGAATCTCGTCGATCGCCTGCTGGCCGACGGCCACGAGGTGGACGTGGTGGACGATCTGTCCTCCGGCAGCAGGGACAACCTGGCCGGCGCCGCGACCAGCGACCGGTTCAGGTTGCACGAGATGGACATCCGCGATCAGGCCCTCACCGGCCTGATGGCGGAGCTGCGGCCGGAGGTGGTCTGCCATCTGGCCGCGCAGATCAGCGTGCGCAAGAGCGTGGCCGACCCGGCGCACGACGCCCGGCTCAACGTCGAGGGCACCGCGTCCGTGCTCGCCGCGGCTCAGGAGGGGCGCGCGCGCAAGGTGGTGTTCGCCTCGTCGGTGGCCGTCTACGGCCGCCCGGCGACGATCCCCGTGCCCGGTGACGCGGCGACCGACCCGCGCTCGCCGTACGCCGCCTCGAAGCTGAGCGGCGAGATCTACCTCGCCACGTTCCGCGCGCTGCACGGCATCGAATACACCACGCTGGTGCTCTCCAACGTCTACGGCCCGCGCCAGTCGCCGGACGGCGAGGCGGGAGTCGTGTCGATCTTCACCGACTCCCTGCTCAAGGGCACGCCCACGGTCCTCTACGGCGACGGCACCCAGACCCGCGACTACATCTACGTCGACGACGTGGTCGACGGCTTCGTCCGGGCGTGCGGGCAGGACGGCGACGGCCGCCGGTTCAACCTCGGCACCGGCATCCAGACCACCGACCGCCGCCTGCACTCGCTGATCGCCGACGCGGCCGGCGCCCAGGACAAGCCCGGCTTCGCGCCCCCGCGCCCGGGCGACCTGCCGGCGATGGCGGTCGATCCGGTGCCCGCCCACGACGGGCTCGGCTGGCAGCCGCGCACCGACCTGCCCACCGGGTTGAAGAAGACCGTCGAATGGGCTGCCGCGCGTCGCACCAGGTAGTTGATTGATTACGCTTTGCTTGCGATTTCCGACTCCGCCCATGCGGTTGCGCCGTCTTCTGTAGCGTGAACCCCAGAAGTCGACGTGGAGGCATGTGGATGTTGAAGGTGACGGTCGCCCGGCTGCTCACGGCCATCGTGCTGATCACTCCGGTGGTCATGGTGGTCGGCGGGGTGGTTCCTCCCGGGGTGTCCTGGACCTGAACACCGTAGGGGGGCCGCAATGCGTGATCTGCCGTGGCCCGCAAGGGTCTATCTGGTCGCCGTGATCGGCGCGGCGGCCGCTCTCATCGCACGTGACGTGATCGTCTCCGGCACGCCCGTGGCCACGGAGGACCTCGACATCCTCCTGGTCCTCGCGCTGCTGTTCCTGGTGTGCGAGTCGATGCCGACGCTGCTCAACGTGGAGCAGTTCGCGGTGTCGGTCAGCTTCTCCGCCTCGCTGGCGGCCGTGGTGCTGATCGGCCCGGAGGGCGCGGCGGTGGTGGGGCTCACCGCGGTCCTCAGCGTGCGACCGGGGCTGCCGCTGGTCAAACGGCTGTTCAACGGCGCCCAGTTCGCCATCTGCGGCTACGTGGCCGGGCGGGTGTACGAAGCGCTGCACGGCAAGGTGGGAGTGCCGGGCGTCAACGCGTTCGACGACCTCATCGGCCCCTACGCCGCCGCCACCGCGGTCTTCGTGCCGCTCAACATCGCGCTCACGCTCACCATGATCGGGCTGGCCACCCACGTGCGGGCCACCGAGGTGCCGCTGCGGGGGATGGCGCAGTTCCTGCTGTCCTACCTGGGATACGGCACCTTCGGGCTGCTCGTGGCGGGGTTGTGGGCCACGGTGGCGTCGATCTCGGCCGTGCTGGTGCTGCTGCCGCTGTTCGTGGCGCGCTGGGCGTTCGGCCAGTATCACGCGCAGCAGCGCTCCTACGACGCCACCATCGCCGCGCTCTGCCAGGCGGTCGAGACCAAGGACTACTACACCAGGGGCCACTGCACGCGCGTCTCGCACGCCTCCTCGATGATCGCGCAGGAGATCGGCATGGGGCTGGATCGGGTCCGGGCCATCCGCTACGCGGGCATGCTGCACGACGTCGGCAAGCTCGGCGTGCCGACCAAGGTGCTGCAGAAGGACGGGCCGCTCACCGAGGAGGAGTTCGCCGCGATCCAGCTCCACCCGATGCGGGGGCTGGAGATCGTGCGCGGGATCGGCTTCCTCGACGAGGCGTACGCCGGGATCATGCACCACCACGAGCGCCACGACGGCACCGGCTACCCGATGGGCCTGGCCGGTGACGAGATCCCCGAGTTCGCCAAGGTGATCGCGGTGGCCGACGCGTTCGACTCGATGACCTCCGACCGCTCCTACCGCGGCGCCAGGCCGGTCCCCGAGGCCGTGGACGAGCTGCGCAAGAGCGCGGGCACCCACTTCGATCCCGTGATGGTGGCGGCCTTCATCCGGGCCCTCGACCGCGAGCCGTGGCAGCCGCCGCGTCGCGTGGACCCGCCGCCGCCCGAGGCCACCGAGACCCCGATCAAGGACCACGACGACCCGACCATGCCCATCCAGGTCGTGATGGGGCCATGATCACCACAGAGCGCGTCAGGCGTACCGATCGGTCGGTGAACACCGTCCTGCGCAGGCTCGACTCCGGGCAGCTGCTGCTCATCTGCGCGGCGGGCCTGGTCGCGCTCGTGGGCGTGGCGCACACCGCCGCCGTCGGGCTCGACCGCCCGGAGATCGCGGTCGGGTTCGGGGCGCTGATCGCGGTGGGCGAGCTGGCCAGGCTGACCATGCCGGGCAACCGGGAGGTCGCGCCGATCGGCGCCGCCGCCGCGCTGGGCTACACGCTGCTGCTCGACCTGAGCCAGAACCCGCTGAGCCACTCCGCGCTGCAGGTCGTCGCCGTGATCGCGGTCGGCATGATCGCGGGAGCGCTGCCGCACCTGGCGGTGGGCCGCCCGCCGCGCCTGGACGCCATGGCCAGGCGGCTGCTCACCGGCGCGCTGCTGGCTTTCGCCTTCCGGCCGCTGGCCGGCCCGCTCTACGAGCTGACGAAGGAGCCGACCAGGACCTGGTGGCCGGCGCTCGTGGTCATGGTCACGCTCATCGCGATCACCCTGCTGATCGACGTGCTGATCGCCGCCATGCTGCGGGCCGAGCAGGTCCGTACGGCGTTCAGGGTGGCCGTGCGCGACGAGCTCAACATGGCCTTCCCCCTGGGGGCCGCCGTGGCCTCGTCGGGCGTGCTGCTGGCGCTGGCCACGCACAGCATGGACCTGGTGGCGCTGCTGGTGTTCGCCGCGCCGCTCCTGGTGACGCAGGTGGCCTTCCGCAAATACGCCGGGATCCGCGCCACCTACCTGCAGACCGTCCGCGCCCTGTCGCGCGTCACCGAGGTCGGCGGCTACGTCGAGCCCGGCCACTCGCGCCGGGTCAGCCGCCTGGCCGTGGCCATCGGCAGGGAGCTGGGCATGGCCGAGCCGGAGCTGCTCGAGCTCGAATACGCCGCGCTGATGCACGACATCGGCCAGCTCTCGCTGCGCGACCCGATCCCGGGCGGCGCCACCGTGCTGACCGAGCCCGAGCAGGCCCGCCGCATCGCCGAGCTGGGCGCGGAGGTGATCAGGCAGACGGGCGTGCTCGACCGGGTGGCCGAGGTGGTCAGCCGGCAGTGCGATTCGGTCACCGACGACCCGCCGCTGTCGAGCCGCATCATCAAGGTGGCCAACGCCTACGACGACCTGGTGGGGCCGTCGACCGACCGCGACCGCGGGGGTGCCGCGCTGGAGCGCATCCGCCTGTCCTCGGGGAGCGCGTACGATTCCCATGCGGTCGAGGCGCTCGCCCGGGTGATCGACCGCGGGCGGGTCTGACCTCTACAGCCTGCCCGGCCTCCAGGGGGCCGCCTTTGTGGGGTTCCTACAGATCGTGCTCACCGGATCGGTGGTTAAGGGGGAAAGGGGTCAAGCCGGTCGCGGTCATAGGGTGGTCGGCGTGCTTATCGAGACGCTCGGACCCGTTCTGATCGCCAACCGGGGGGAGATCGCGCGGCGGATCATCCGCACGGTCAAGCGGATGGGGCTGCGCGCCATCGCGGTCCACTCCGAGGCCGACGCCGACCTGCCCTTCGTGCGCGAGGCCGACGAGGCCGTGCTGATCGGCCCGGCCCACCCGGCGCAGAGCTATCTCGACATCGCGAAGGTGCTGGAGGCGGCCCGCGCGACGGGTGCGAAGTCGGTCCACCCCGGTTACGGGTTCCTCGCGGAGAACGTCGCGTTCGCCCGTGCCGTGATCGACGCCGGGATGGTCTGGATCGGGCCGTCGCCCGAGGCCATCGACCGGATGGGCGACAAGATCAACGCCAGGAACCTCATGGAGGACGCCGGCGTGCCGGTCGCCGCGGGCACCCGCGCGCCGGTCACCGATCTGTCGCTGGCGCTCAGGGCCGCCGATGCGATCGGCTACCCGGTCATGGTGAAGACCGCGGGCGGCGGCGGTGGCATCGGGATGAGCGTGGCCCACGACGACGAGGGGCTGGCCAAGGCGTACGAGCAGGCGGCCAGGGCGGCGGCCCGGTTCTCCGGCGACGCCCTGGACGGCCCGGCCGTGCTGCTGGAGCGCTATGTCGAGCGGGCCCGCCACGTCGAGGTGCAGATCCTCGGCCTGCCCGGCGGCCGGGTCGTGGCGCTGGGCGAGCGCG
Source organism: Nonomuraea sp. KM90 (assembly GCF_052246675.1). Lineage (NCBI taxonomy): Bacteria > Bacillati > Actinomycetota > Actinomycetes > Streptosporangiales > Streptosporangiaceae > Nonomuraea > Nonomuraea sp. KM90. The sequence goes on from NZ_JBQQCB010000035.1 coordinate 25,349, forward strand.
ACTGCTCGGTGCAGCGCCGCCACCAGAAGGTCGTCGAGGAGTCCCCCTCGCCGGGCATCACCCCCGAGCTGCGCGAGCGCATGCTGGCCGCCGCCGTGCGGGCCGGCGAGGCCGTCGGCTACCTGGGCGCGGGCACGGTCGAGTGCCTGGTCGACGCCGACGAGCAGGACTTCGTCTTCCTGGAGATGAACACCCGGCTGCAGGTGGAGCACCCGGTCACCGAGCTGGTCACCGGGCTCGACCTGGTCGAGCTGCAGCTGCGGGTGGCCGCCGGGGAGAGCCCCGAGGTGCGCGCCGAGCCCAGGGGGCACGCGATCGAGTTCCGCGTCTACGCGGAGGACCCCAAGCGGTTCCTCCCCGGCCCTGGCAAGATCACGATCTGGGACGAGCCGTCCGGCGACGGCGTACGCGTGGACTCCGGCTACGAGGTGGGCAACACGGTCACGCCGTTCTACGACCCGCTGATGGCCAAGCTCTGCGTTCACGGCGCCGACCGGGAGGACGCGTTGGCCAAGGGGCGCAAGGCGGTCGCCGCGTTCACCGTTGAGGGACCGAAGAACAACCTGCCATTCTGTGCAGAGCTGCTGGAGAACGCGGAGTTCGCCACCGGCGACTACGACACGGGTCTGGTCGCGCGGATGCGCTCCTGGACCGCATGAGATCGTTGATTCATTGGAAGAGGGGAGTCCCGGTGGCTGAGGTACGCGCAGAGATGGTGGCGAATGTCTGGAAGGTCGTCGTCAACGAGGGCGACAGCGTCTCCGACGGCGACACGCTCGTCATCCTCGAGTCGATGAAGATGGAGATCCCCGTGCTGGCCGAGGACGACGGCGTGGTGGCGCAGCTCAAGGTGGCCGAGGGAGACGTGATCCAGGAAGGCGACCTGATCGCCGTCATCGAGTAGCGCGGGCCAGGAACCTGGCGCGATCGACCACCACGCGCTCGATCGTGCCCTTGCCCACGACGGCGTGCTTGTCGTGGGCCTCGAAGGCGAAGACCAGGCGCCGGCCGTCGACCTCGGTCAGCTCCACGCTGACCTGGACGTGGGTGCCGAGCGGGCTGGCGGCCAGGTGCTCGAGCTCGACCCGGGTGCCGACGGACGTCTCGCCCGGTGCGAGGTGCCGCTCGACGGCGCGTACGGTCGCCGCCTCGGCCAGCGCGAGCAGCCTGGGCGTGGCCAGCACCGGCACGTCGCCGCTGCCGATCCGCTTGGCGGTGTCCTCCATCTCGACCATGATGAGGACCTGCGAGCGGAGACCGGGAGCGAGCGTCATGAGATCAAGCTTATGGCGGGCCATATTGTGCGCCACCAACGGTCGCCGAGTTCCCGGAAACGCGGACAAGTGCGGGCGTAAGGCTCCAGGATAGGCTTTGTACGGCTTGAGGCATTTAAGTGGCATGTGGGACAGGTGAGTCGTACACTCTCTGAGTTCCGTGACCACTGTGTTACCTCACCGCGATAAAAGTTCGCTTTGTTGGAGAACCGCGGGGTGGGAGAGGTTACAGAGGTAGGGGGGTAGCGGGGGAATCATGGTGGCCCAAGGGACGACGCTGGCGGGGCGGTATCGGCTGGACACCCGCATCGGCGCCGGTGGCATGGGCGAGGTGTGGCGAGGCGAGGACGTCGTGCTCGCACGCACCGTCGCCGTCAAAGTGCTGCTCCCTGGGCGCATGGAGGACCCCGGCTTCGTCGCTCGCTTCCAGGGGGAGGCGCGGGCGATGGCCACGATCAACCACTCCGGGGTCGTCGACGTCTACGACTACGGCGTCAGCGGCGACACCGTCTACCTCGTGATGAAGTTCGTCGACGGCGAACCGCTCGACCGGCTGCTGGGCCGGCTGGGCCGGATCCCGCCGCAGCCTGCCATGGAGCTGATCGCGCAGGCCGCGTCGGCGTTGCAGGCCGTGCACGACCGCGGGATCGTGCACCGCGACGTCAAGCCGGGCAACCTGCTCGTCCAGCGCGACGGCACGCTCGTGCTCACCGACTTCGGCATCGCGCGCTCAGACATGGCCAACCGGCTCACCGACGCCGGCATGGTGCTCGGCACGGCCGCCTACTGCGCACCCGAGCAGGCCGAGGGTGCCCCCGTGACGCCCGCGGTGGACATCTACGCGCTCGGCGTGGTCGCGTACGAGTGCCTGGTGGGCCAGCGGCCGTTCGACGGCGACAGCGCGGTCACGATCGCGCTCAAGCACATCCGCGAGGCCCCGCCGCCCCTGCCCCAGGAGATCCCCCAGGCGGTGCGCACGCTGGTGGAGATCGCCCTGTCCAAGGATCCGGCCAGGCGCTACCCGAGCGCCCGGGCGATGAGCGAGGCCGCCCGCGCGATCGCCAGCGGCCAGGTGCCCGCCGTGCCGGAGCTGTCCACCGGCGTCACCATGGCGCCGCCTCCGGAGGCGTACCAGCCGCAGACGGCCCAGCACCAGGCCCAGCACCAGGGGCTGCACCAGGCGGGCCAGCAGCACGACCCGAACCCCTACCAGACGGGCGTCAGGATGGCGCACGACGACACGGCGGTCAGCGACCGCCGTGGGGGGAGCCGGCGCGCGGCCAAGGCGCCGCGCCGGACCGGGCTGATCGCGGGCATCGCCGCGGCCGTGGTGCTCGGCGCGGGCGCCACCGCGGTGGCCCTGACGGGCATGACCACCGGCGAGCCGACGCCGACCATGACCGGCGAGTCCATGAGCAATTCGAAGAGCACGCCGAAGACGAGCAAGCCCCAGGTCAAGACGTCGGAGCCCGAGCCGGAGGAGACGAGGCAGCAGCCGAAGCCGGCCACCACCCGGCCGACGCCGAAGATCACGCCCACCCCGGAGAAGACCGACGAGCCGGAGGAGTCGCCCAGCCCCTCGCCCAGCGTCACGAAGTCGCCGACGAAGTCGCCGTCGGGCACCCCCACGCCGACGGGGAACAAGGCGCTGGTGCCCAAGGTGGTCGGGATGAACTTCCTGATGGGGCAGGAACGGATCGAGGCCGCGGGCTTCCAGGCGCGCGTCGACGACCAGACCAGCACGACCAACGGCCTGCGCTGCGGCAGGATCACGCAGACCGTGCCGGCCGGCGGCGTGGCGCTCGAGAAGGGCAAGCCGGTCAAGCTCGTCGTCGTGGACGGCGTCTGCCCGGAGAACTCGCCGATGCCCACCCCGACCCCCACGCCCAAGCCGTAGGGCCGCTCACACCCCCGTCGTGTTGCGGGGGTAGGCGACCTGCGGGTCGGTCGCGATGTTCACCATGTACGGGATCCCGGAGTCGAACGCCCTGCGCAGCGCCGGCCCGATCTCCGACGGCTTCGTGACCAGCTCGCCGCCGCCGCCCAGTGCGGTCACGACCTGGTCGTAGCGGCACTGGGGCTGCAGCTCGGCCGCCACGTCGTAGCCGTACAACATCTGCATGGGGTGCTTCTCCAGGCCCCAGATGCCGTTGTTGCCGCAGATCATGACGACCGGGAGCCGGTGGCGTACGAGGGTGTCGACGTCCATCAGCGAGAACCCGGCGGCGCCGTCGCCGAGCAGCAGCACCACCTGCGAGGACGGCCTGGCCAGCCGGGCGGCGATGGAGTAGCCCAGGCCGGTGCCCAGGCAGCCGTACGGGCCCGGGTCGAGCCAGTTGCCGGGCTGCTTGGGCTCGACGTATTTGCCGGCGTAGGAGACGAAGTCGCCGCCGTCGCCGATCACCACGGCGTCGTCGGCCAGGACCTTGCCCAGCTCGCCGTACACGCGCATGGGGTGGATCGGGTCGGAGCCGGCGGCCAGCAGGTCGGCGTCGCCCGCGATGGCCGCGGCGGCGGCCGCGGACAGCTTCGACACCCACGGCGAGTAGGAGTCCGGCTTGACCCCCGCCTCCCCGCAGGCCGCGCCGAGGCTCCAGAACACCACCGAGAGGTCACCGGCGGCGGAGGCGGCCGGCTGCATGTGCGTGGCGAGCTGCGAGGGCGCGTCGGCGATGTGCACCACCCTGGCCAGCGGCGAGCCGTCCTTGCCGCCGAACCAGCCGTAGCCGAGGCGGAAGTCGAGCGGCGTGCCGACCACGATCACCAGGTCGGCCTGGGCGAAGGCGAGGCCGCGGGCCCGGGTGACGAGCAGCTCGTGCCCGGAGGGCAGGATGCCGCGGCCCTGGCCGTTGGGGATGACCGGCAGCCGCCACGTCTCGGCGAAGTCGCGGGCGGCCTCCTCGGCGCGGTCCATCCAGACGTCGGAGCCGTAGACCAGCACGGGGCGCTCCGCCTCGGCCAGCAGGCGCGCGATGCTCGCCAGGTCGTCGGGGTCGGGCTCGTACGGGGAGGGGGTCTGCGTGTGCACCTCGTGCACCGGCGACGGGGAGAACAGGTGGTCCATGTAGAAGTCGAGGAAGACCGGGCCGCGGTGGGGCGCGACGGCCGTGCGGAAGGCCACCTCGACGTCCTGGCCGACGGAGTCGGCGCCGGCCGCGGTGAAGGAGAGCTTGGTGATCGGCTCCAGCAGCGGCGGGTGGTCCATCTCCTGCAGGGCGCCGCTGCCCCAGCGCGACTGTGGTGCCCGGCCGCCCATGACGACGACCGGCGAGCCGTTGAAGTGGGCGGTGGCGACGCCGCTGACGCCGTTGGTGATGCCGGGGCCGGCGGTCAGCACCGCCAGGCCGGGGCTCCTGGTCAGCCTGGCCGTCGCCTCGGCGGCGAAGACCGCGCTCTGCTCGTGGCGTACGTCGAGGATGCGCATGCCCTCGTGCACCGCGCCGTCGTAGAGGGGGAAGACGTGCCCTCCCGACAGGGTGAACATGGTCTCGACGCCATAGGCCTTGGACACGGCGACGGCAGCGTCACCGGCGTGCTTCGCAGACTCCATGCCGGGAACTTACCAACCAGTCACACGCGTAAACAGTCCTTGGGGATCGCGTGGATCTTCATTCGCAACACACGGCGATGACGGACACCGCGCCGCCCGGTGCCCTGGCGGTGATCTTCCGGGCCGTGCCGGGCTTCCTTTCGACGTTGATCGTGGTGTTGGCGGCCACCGTCGTCACGTCGTACACGTCGCGCGGCACGTTCACGCTGACGTCGCCCGACGTCCGCACCACCGCCTTGACCTCCGTGGGCACGTCGGAGAACGACAGGTCCACGTCGCCGGAGCCGACCTCCGCGTCGGCCTTCCCGCCGCCGCTGAGCTCCTTGGCGTCGACCAGGCCGGTGCCGGTCCTGGCCCACAGGTCGCCGGAGACCGAGCGGACGCGGATGTCGCCGGACACGGAGGTCAGCCGCACGTCGCCGAAGAGGTCGTCGACCATCAGGTCGCCGCCGGACGTGCCGGCCTCGAGGTCGGTCTCCGGCGGCACGTACAGCATGTAGTCCGCCTGGCAGATGGGACCCGTCGGCTGGTCGAAGCCGGGGCAGACCGCGTCCAGCCGCAGCGTCCTGGTGCGGGTGTCCCAGTCCTCGGTGACCGTCGGGCGGTCCCGCGACCACCGCAGCGACCTGTGGATGAGCAGCTCGCCCGCCCGGCCCGACAGGATGAAGAGGTTCACCTGGCCCTTGCCCGCCTTGATCCGCACCTCGGGGTACTCGAACGGGATGGACCTCATGGTGACGTCCGTCGGCGTCCTGGCCCTGGCGAACCCGCGCCAGAGTCCGACGCTGGACAGCACCAGCGCGGCGACCGTCACCACGGCGCCCGCCGTCAGCCACGCGCCCCTCATGGCAGACTTCTGATCTTGAGGAACTGCAGGACGGCGAGCACGCGACGGTGGTCGCCCTCGGCGGGCGACAGGTCGAGCTTGTTGAAGATGTTGCCGATGTGCTTGCCCACGGCTCCCTCGCTGAGCACCAGGGCCTGCCCGATGCCGGCGTTCGAGCGGCCTTCGGCCATCAGCTTGAGCACCTCGTGCTCCCTGGGTGTCAGCCGTTCGAGCGGGTCGCTGTTGCCGCGCAGCAGGAGCTGGGCGACCACCTCGGGGTCGAGCGCGGTGCCGCCCGAGGCCACCCGGCGCAGCGCGTCGATGAACTCGGCCACGTCCGCCACCCGGTCCTTGAGCAGGTAGCCGACGCCCCCGGTCGCGGCGGAGGCGAGCAGCTGGGCGGCGTAGCGCTCCTCGACGTACTGGGAGAGCACGAGCACGGCCAGCCCCGGCCGCTGGCGGCGCAGCACGAGTGCGGCCCGCAGGCCCTCGTCGGTGTGCGTGGGCGGCATCCGGACGTCCGTGATGACCAGCTCGGGCCGGTGCTCCTCGGCCGCCCGCAGCAGCCCCTCGGCCTCGTCCACGGCCGCCACCACCTCCATGCCGGCGGCGTCCAGGAGCCGGATCAGCCCCTCCCGCAGCAGCACGGAATCCTCGGCGAGCACTACTCGCACGGCAGCTCCACCTCGATCGTCGTCGGTCCGCCCAGCGGGCTGGACAGCCGTAGCGCGCCGTCCACGGCGTCGATGCGCTGGGCCAGGCCGCGCAGTCCGGTCCCGCCGTCCAGCCGGGCGCCGCCGCACCCGTCGTCGTAGACGAGCACGTGCAGGCGGTCCCGCTCGCGCCGCACGTTCACCTCGGCCCGGGTCGCGGCCGCGTGTTTGGCGATGTTGGTCAGTGCTTCGGACACGATGAAGAAGGCCACCGCCTCGATGGTCGGAGAGGTACGCCGCTCGATGTCGACGCGCAGCTTGACGGGGAAAGGGGCACGGGCGGTGACACCCGACAGCGCCGCGTCCAGACCCTGGTCGTTGAGCACGGCCGGATGCAGGCCCCGGACGAAGTCGCGCAGCTCCTTGAGCGCCTGTTTGGCCTCCTCGTGGGCCTGCTCGATGGCCTCGCGGGCCGAGTCGGGCAGATCGGTCAGGGTGGCCCTGGCCAGGCCGAGGTTCATGGCGAGGGAGACCAGCCGCTGCTGGGCGCCGTCGTGCAGATCCCGCTCGATCCTACGCCGCTCCGCGTCGGCCGCGTCGATCACGCCGGCCCGGCTCTCGGTCAGCGTCTCGATCCGCTGCCCCAGCTCCGAGCGGCTCGGCCCGAGCAGCGTACGGGCCACCGACAGGTCCAGCGCCGCCATGCCGCGGGCCAGGAGCGGCGCGAGGAGCAGCAGCACGAACCCCACCGTCATGAACACGCCCAGGACCCGGCCGTCCCTGAGGTCGAACACGAACTCCAGCGGCGGCTTCTGCAGCTTCGGCGGCAGGAAGGCCAGCAGTCCCACCACCGCCCCGCCCCACACCACCGCCACCAGGAAGGCCCCGGCCGCGCTCACGAACGGCGACAGCACGTGGTAGCCGATCTGCCGCCAGGTCGCCGGGTGCCGCCAGCTGCTCGGGGAGGGCACAGGAGGGATGTGCGCCCCGAGGAAGGCGTCGAACCTGGACCGCTGCACCGAGGTGAACGCCGGTACGGCCCGCACCAGCACGGGCGGCACCACGGCCAGCACGAGCGTCAGCCCGCCGAGCAGCACGCCGACCGGGACGCCGATCATCACGTGGGCCGTGTCGAGCCAGGCCCGTGCCGACCACGGACGGGGGACTTTCATGTCCATAACGGTATTGACCGGTGGCGGGGTCGCGAAATGGGTCTGGTGTGCCGGTGAATGGTAGGGCTAGCCCCACCCCTCAGACGCTCTGCCTGAACCCCGCCGGGTCGAACGCGCCGCCGAGCGTGGCGCCCAGCCCCTTGCGCGCCACCTTCGCGAACGCCCGCCTGTCAGCGAGGCGGCCCGCGCCCTCGGGCAGCGCCCCGGCCAGGGGGCGGGCGGCCAGCATCTCCAGGTCGGCCACGTCACTCCGCTCGGCCTGCCCCGGCGCGGCGGGCCAGCGCCCGATGACGACCCCGGCCAGGTCGAGCCCGCGGTGGGCCATCGCCTCCAGCGTGAGCGCGGTGTGGTTGACGGTGTCGCCGCCCGCCCGCACGACGACCAGCACCTGCGCCTGGAGCGTACGGGCGAGGTCGGCGACGGTGGTGCCGTCCTCGTCGTAGCGGTCGAGCAGCCCGCCCGTCCCCTCCACGACCACCAGCCGGTTGCTCTCCGCCAGCTCCCGCACCAGCTCGGCGGCCCCCGCCAGCGACACGGGCGGCATCCCGGCGGCTCTCGCGGCGGCGGCCGGCGAGAGCGGGCCGGGGAAGCGGCCCAGCTCGAACGTGGTGGTGATGCCGGACAGCCGGATCACCTCGTCCACGTCGCCGGGCGCGCCGGCCGGGACGCCGGTCTGGGCGGGCTTGACCACGGCCGCCGTGGACCCGCGCGCCAGCGCGAGCGCCGCCAGGGCGGCCGCCACCACGGTCTTGCCCACGCCGGCGCCGGTGCCCGTGACGACGAGGATGCTCATGTGACCAGCTTAGGAGTGCCGCGCGCGGCCTCAGGGGCGGCGCAGGCGGGTGACGAACTTGTACCGGTCGCCGCGGTAGAGCGACTGGGCCCACTCGACGGGGTTGCCGTCGGCGTCGAAGGCGTGGCGGGTGAGCAGGAGCATCGGCAGGCCGACGTCCACGCCGAGGGCCTTGGCGTCGTAGGGGGTGGCCAGGACGGTCTCGATGATCTCCTCGGCGTCCGTCAGCCGCACGTTGTAGGCGTTGTGCAGCGTCTCGTACAGCGAGGCGTGCACCTCCAGCTCGCGCCGCAGCCGGGGGAAGCGGCGCGCGGACAGGTGGGTGGTGTCGATCGAGACCGGCTCGCCGTTGGCCAGCCTGAGCCGGTGGATGCGCAGCACGCGACCGCCGGGGTTGATGGCCAGCCGCCGCGCCAGGGCCTCGTCGGCGGTGATGTAGCCGATCTCCAGGATCTTGGTGTCCGGTTCCAGCCCGGCCGTGCGCAGGTCTCCGATGTACGAGGTCAGCTGCAGCACCTGCGCGACCTTCGGTTGCGCCACGAACGTGCCCTTGCCCTGGATGCGCAGCAGCCGTCCCTCGACCACGAGCTCGGTCAGCGCCTGCCTGACCGTGGTGCGCGAGGTCTCGAACCGGACGGCCAGCGTGCGCTCGGGCGGCAGCGCCGTACCGGCGGGGAGGGTCTTGGTGAGCTCGAGCAGGGCCCGTTTCACGTCGTAGTACTTGGGAACGCGGGGGCTGTCGTCTGTCACGCTCTCACCTTCACTTCTGCCACGGCGGTGAGGGCGTGTCTGATCACCGCGAGATCATCGGAACTCACTTCGGCCCGAGTGGTCAACCGCGGGCTGGAGCGGTGGACCGGCGCCGGACGCGTACGGGTGCCGGCACGCGCGGATCCGGGCAGCTCAGGTTGATTGTGAAGGATATCCACAGCAGCGTGCGCGATCACAACCGAGGCCGGTCCACGCGCCGTGTCGCGGTAGGAGCACCTGCCCGTGTGGATCACCTCCGGCCGACCGTGCCCTGCCTCGTCCTGAGATCCGGGCGGCTTCGCAGTGTGACGGTTCTCACAATATGAGATTTCGGGATAAGACCAGTTGGGTGAACGATGCCGTATCTGTCTTCACTGTGCGACTGAGGGGGCGTGCGAACGCCCTATGGTGATATGCCCCGGGAGCGGCGAAGTCTGCCCGCAAACGTGCCGGTCTCACCGGGGGTCGGTTTGGTTGTTGCGCGGAAAAGCACGCATGATGCACTCGTGCCGACTCTCAGCGACCTCGTAGCCCGCCACACAGCGCTCGACGAGGCGGACCTCGACTGGCTGCACTCGCTGGTCTCCGACTGGCAGCTGCTGGCCGACCTGTCGTTCGCCGACCTCATCCTGTGGGCGCCGCTGCTGGGGGAGAACGGCTGGATCGCGATCGCCCAGATGCGCCCCACCACCGGCCCGACCGTCTATCACGACGACATCGTCGGCAGCGTGGCCGCCAAGGGCGAGCGCCAGCTCATCGACACGGCCTGGAACGAGCGGCGCATCTGCCGCGAGGGCGATCCCGACTGGTCCACCGGCGTGCCGGTCAGGGAGGAGACCATCCCCGTGCGCCGCGCGGTCGAGGGCGGCGAGGGGCGCTTCCTCGCGGTCATCCAGCGCTCCACCAACCTGTCCTCGGCCCGCACGCCCTCCCGGCTGGAGCTGACCTACCTGCAGAGCGCCTCCGACCTGGCGCAGATGGTGGCCGAGGGCCGCTTCCCGTTCTCCGGCGAGGAGCCGATCCTCGTGCGCTCGCCGCGCGTGGGAGACGGCCTGCTCAGGCTCGACCGGGCCGGGCGCGTCACGTACGCGTCCCCGAACGCCCTGTCCGCCTACCGCCGGCTCGGCCTGCACGCGGACCTGGTCGGCGCCGAGCTGGGCCGGGTCACGGCCACGCTGTGCTATTCCGACGAGCCGATCAACGAGGACCTCATGATCGTGGCCAGCGGGCGCGCGGCCAAGGAGACCGAGGTCGAGTCCGGCGGCACGATCGTGCAGCTCAGGGCCATCCCGCTGATCGTCGGCGGGGGTCGCATCGGCGCGCTGGTGCTCATCAGGGACGTGACGGAGCTGCGGCGGCGCGAGCGCGAGCTGATGACGAAGGACGCCACCATCCGCGAGATCCACCACCGGGTGAAGAACAACCTGCAGACGGTGGCCGCCCTGCTCAGGCTCCAGGCCAGGCGGCTCCAGGTGCCCGAGGGGCGGGAGGCGCTGGAGGAGGCCGTACGCCGGGTCGGGTCGATCGCGATCGTGCACGAGACGCTGTCTCATGCCCCCGAGGAGTTCGTGGACTTCGACGAGATCGCCGACCGGGTGATCGCGATGGCCGGGGAGGTGTCGTCGCCCGAGGTGGCCGTCATGCCGCGCCGGGTGGGCGGGTTCGGCGTCCTGCCCTCGCTCATCGCCACACCGCTGGCCATGGCGCTGACCGAGCTGTTGCAGAACGCGCTGCAACACGGGCGCCCCAAGAGGCTGGAAGTGGTCGTCGAGCCTACCCTCGAGCGGCTGAACGTGACCGTCTGGGACGACGGCCGGGGGCTTCCCGGGGGCTTCGATCTCGACAGCTCGACCAGCCTGGGGCTGCAGATCGTCCGTACGCTGGTGGAGGGGGAGCTGTCGGGGCGGCTCACCATCGAGCCACGCCTGGAAGGCGGCACCGAGGTCGTGCTGTCGATCCCGCTCCCGTCCAGCTGACGGCCCAGTTGACAGCACTGGGTGCCGTCGTTGTGTGAGGGTTTTCAGGCGGTGGCGCGGGCGCGGGCGCGAGCGGAGCGGCGCTTGACCGCGCGGCGCTCGTCCTCGCTCAGACCGCCCCAGACGCCGGCGTCCTGGCCGGACTCAAGTGCCCACTTCAGGCAGGCCTCGACGGCCGAGCAGGAACGACAGACCTGCTTGGCCTCCTCGATCTGCATGAGTGCCGGGCCGGTGTTGCCGATCGGGAAGAACAGCTCGGGGTCCACGTCACGGCAGGCAGCTCGGTGGCGCCAGTCCATGCGTCCACTCCTTAGTAGATGGAACCTCTGGTCGGCTCCGTGCGGCTACTTTGTGAAGAGTTTCACTAACTCGCGCGAACAATTACCCGGATCCTGTGTGGGACCGGGGTCGTCCGCTGGTCATCGGAGGACCTGGGGTTGTTAAAGGTCCTACGTTCCGACATCCAGAGCTTTTCAGCCACGGAGAGTGCACGCAAGGGGGTTGACGGGAAGTTTTGGCGGTTATGGATGTCGGATGCGTCACACAATGACCGAATGTAACCATCTAGACCAAAACTTGTAACGCGTTCGGTGTAGACCGGAATGTTACGGTTTCGCGTTCCCCCAGGTAGTCCCCGTCCAGCTGGAAGGCCACAGGGCGGCTCGCCGTGAGGGTGAACTCGGGCTCGTCATGGAGCTGGACGAGGTGCCGGCCGGACGGGAGGATGTCACTCTCCGTGAGGATGTGCCGGATCACCGGCGCGAGCGTCATGAGCCCCATGCGCCGTAGCCCCAGGAGGTCGAGCCCGGTCTCGAAGCCGGCCCACGGGGTGGGCCGGACGGGCCTGCTGCCCACGTAGGTCCACGGTGAGGTGTTGGAAACGATGGCCATGAACACCCCTCTGGCCGTCGGGATCCCGGGACCGGTCACGGTCATCGCGGGATGCCGCTTGTCCGTGGCCAGATAGTGCCGTAGAGCGGTGTTCACATACCGGGTCGGAGTAGCTTTACGGCCGGTGCCCCGCAGGCCCTCTACGGCCCGTACAACCTCTGCGTCGTATCCCATTCCCGAACAGAAGGTGAAATATCTGCTCTGGCCCTCCCAAAGGGCTTGGCCCAAACCCACGGTCCTGCGCCGGCCGTCCCTGAGCGCCTCCAGCACCACGCCCGTGGACTCCACCGGGTCGTTGGGCAGGCCCAGCGCGCGGGCGAAGACGTTCGCGCTGCCTCCGGGGATGACGATGAGCCCGGGCCGCCCGGCGCTGGGATCGCCGTCGGGCCGGACCTCCTCGCCGTTCACCGGGTTGAGCAGGCCGTTGACGGCCTCGTTGATCGTCCCGTCGCCGCCCAGCACCGCCACGACGTCGTAGCCCTTGGCGCGCGCCGTGGCCGCCAGCGACGCGGCATGACCGCGGTAACGGGTCTCCTCGACGGCGAGCTCCACGGCTGCGCCGAGCGCGCGGATCAACACGTTCCGCGTGCGGGCGTTCGTGGTGGTGGCCTTGGGATTGACCAGCAGCATTGCGCGCATAGCGCCAGCGTAACCGCTGATCCTTGTCCGTCTTATCGGCCGAACGTCCTATTTTCCGGCCCGACCGGCCCGAGAGGTAGGGTACGGACCGTGAACGGTCGCCCGCTTACCCTCCTCGCCGCCGCCGCAGTCGTCGCCCTGGAGGGCCTGATCGCGCTCGGACTCGGCGTCTTCGTCGTGGTGGAGACCCTGACCGGGACGCCCGACGACCTGACAACCGCGCTGGCCGAGGCGGCGTTCGGGCTGCTGATCGGCGCCGGCCTGCTCTGGGTGGCCTGGGGCGGGCTGTTCAGGATGGAGCGGTGGGGGAGGGCGCCGGCCGTGCTGACCCAGATCTTCATGCTGCCCGTCGGCGGCACGCTCGTCACGTCGGACCAGCCGCAACTCGGGATCCCGCTGATCGTGGTCGCCCTGGCGGGGCTGGTGACCCTGCTGGCGCCTCCCACCACCCATGCTCTCTACGGCGATGGCTGATGCCCTTTCCGCACGTGACGTGCGGAAAGCCGGCTAGTCGTCGGCCGTCAGGCCCTCGCGCAGCTGGGCGAGCGTGCGGGCCAGCAGGCGCGAGACGTGCATCTGCGAGATGCCCAGCTCGGTCGCGATCTGCGACTGCGTCATGTTGCCGAAGAAGCGCAGCAGCAGGATGCGCTTCTCGCGCGGTGGCAGCCGCTCGAGCAGCGGTTTGAGCGACTCGCGATATTCGACGCCCTCGAGCGACTCGTCCACGATGCCGAGCGAGTCGGACACCGCGGGGGCGTCGTCGTCTCCCGAGTCGGGCGCGTCGAGGGACACGGTCGAGTAGGCGTTGGCCGACTCGAGCCCCTCCAGCACCTCCTCCTCGGTCATCTTCAGGTAGGAGGCCAGCTCGGCCACGGTCGGGGCGCGTCCCTCGCGCTGCGACAGATCGCTTATCGCCTTCGTCAGCGAGAGCTTCAGCTCCTGCAGGCGGCGCGGCACCCGGACCGCCCAGCCCTTGTCGCGGAAGTGACGCTTGATCTCGCCGACGATGGTGGGCGTGGCATAGGTGGAGAACTCCACGCCGCGATTGAGGTCGAAGCGGTCGATGGACTTGATCAGACCGATGGTGGCGACCTGGGTGAGGTCGTCGAGCCACTCGCCCCTGTTGCGGAAGCGGCGGGCCAGGTATTCGACCAGAGGAAGGTGAAGCTCGACCAGCTCATCCCTGATGCGCTGGCGGCGCGGCTCCTCGGGGCCCAGCTCGGCCAGCTCGGCGAAGAGCATGCGGGCGCGCACCCTGTCGGGCACGGCGTGTTCGCTGGTGGCCATGGCTCCAGTCCTTTCCGTCACGCCGGCCCCGCTGCACTCTGGGCCGCGCCTCGGCGCTTACGCAGGACGATCGCCATCCGATCGGCGGAGTCGGTCACCGCGTCGACGTCGTCGGCCAGGGCGGTCAGCACCATCCAGGCGAAGTCGTCGCGCTTGGGCGCGGAGCTGCCGACGGTGGCCACCTCGACCCTGACCTGCATCTCCTGCCCGGTGAGCTCGAACTCCGCGGTCAGGTCGGTGCCCGGCACCGCCTCGCTGAGCAGCATCGCGCAGGCCTCGTCGACCGCGATCCGCAGATCCTCGATCTCGTCCAGGGTGAAGTCAAGCCGGGCCGCCAGGCCGGCGGTAGCCGTACGCAGCACAGACAGGTAGGCACTCGCGGCGGGGAGCCTGATGCTCACCACATCGCGGATGCCGGCCACGCCCTCCGCGCGCGTCTCGGTTTCCTCGGTCACGTTCCTCCTCGCGAATCCGACGCTGACTGCAACTTACCGCCCCTGAGCGGTGGTTGGACTATTCAGACTCGCCATCAACGGAAAAGGCTCTGCGCGGCAGGTCGCCGCACAGAGCCTTATGTGCCGTTTTAGGCGGCCTTGGTCTCCCAGAAGATCTTGGAGATTTCGTCGATCTTGCCCAGGAGGTCCTCAGCCTTGGCGACCTCGACCGTGCCCTTGGCGCCGGCGGCACCCGCCAGCTTCGTGGCGTCCCAGAAGAGCTGGTGAAGCTGCGGGTACTGCTCGAGGTGCGGCGGCTTGAAGTAGTCGGTCCACAGCACCCACAGGTGGTGCTTGACCAGCTCGGCGCGCTCCTCCTTGATTTTGATCGCGCGGGCGCGGAAGACCGGGTCCTCGTTGGCCGCGTACTTCTCCATGATCGCCTTGACCGACTCGGCCTCGATGCGGGCCTGAGCGGGGTCGTAGACCCCACAGGGCAGGTCGCAGTGTGCGGAAGCGACATGCTTGGGTCGTAGCAGTCGTGCGAGCATCAGAAAGTCCTTCCTGGATGCTGAATCAGCTTGGTCCACAACCGACCTTACTCGTGTCCCAACGCCCGTGGAGTAGGGGGTCACAGCCCATGAGAGTGCGTGTCGAAGGGGATTCGATGCGTCCCGCGCTGGTGCCCGGTGACTGGCTCCTGGTCCGCCGGGGCGCCACTGTGCACCCGGGTGACCTCGTGGTGGCCAGGCTTCCGGACGATCCCGGCCGGCTCATCGTGAAGCGGGCGCAGTGGCACGGAGAGGACGGCTGGTGGCTGGAGAGCGACAACCAGCGGGCCGGCGGTCGCCGTGACAGCTGGGACTTCGGCCCCGTGACCGACATCGTGGGCCGCGTGGTGCTGCGCTACTGGCCGCTCGTGCGGCGGGCCCGCTAGCGGCCGTTTAGGCGCCGCTCGTGCGGCGGGCCCGTCGCTCAGGCGCGTCCTTGCGGCGGGCTCGTCGTTCAGGCGCCGTCCTTGCGGCGGGCGCGGAAGGCGGCCACGTTCGCGCGGCTGGCGCAGCGGGCCGAGCAGTAGCGGCGGGAGCGGTTGGAGGAGGTGTCGAGGAAGGCCAGCCCGCAGTGCGGCTCCTGGCACCGGCCGAGACGGTCCACGCCCAGCTCGGCGACGACGGCGGCCAGGCCCATCACGGCGGTCGCGGCCGGGTCCTCGGCGAGGTGGAGGTGCCAGCGGCGGCCGTCGTGGTCGGACAGCTGGGGGCGTACGGGATGGCGGTCGAGCAGGGCGTTGAGCCGCTCGGCCACGGCCCGCTCGTCACCGGCCGCGTCGAAGACGGCGGTCAGCTCGTCGCGCAGCCCCCTGAGCTCGGGTGGCGGGTCGGGGTCGTTCGCCAGCCGGACCGCCCACTCGGCGTAAGAGGTGAGGTCCATGCCGGTCTATTACAGCAGAGAGCGGGGCGACCGCGCGCGCCCCGCCCTCCGCGGTGGGCTACTCCTCGGGATGCAGGACGCGGCGCAGGAACGCACGGGTGCGCTCATGCTGCGGGTCGCCGATCACCTGGGCGGGCACGCCGTCCTCGACGATCACACCGCCGTCCATGAACACCACCCGGTCGGCCACCTCCCGCGCGAAGCCCATCTCGTGGGTGACCACGAGCATGGTCATCCCCTCCTCCGCCAGCTTGCGCATGACGGTGAGCACGTCGCCGACCAGCTCGGGGTCGAGCGCCGAGGTGGGCTCGTCGAAGAGCATCAGGTCCGGGTTCATGGCCAGCGCCCTGGCGATCGCGACGCGCTGCTGCTGCCCGCCCGAGAGCTGGCCCGGCAGGGAGTCGCATTTGGCGCCGACGCCGACCTTGTCCAGGTTCTCCCTGGCGACGACCTCGGCCTCCTTCCTGCTCCGCTTCAGCACCCGCTGCTGGGCGATCATGACGTTCTGCAGCGCGGTCATGTGCGGGAACAGGTTGAACTGCTGGAAGACCATGCCGATGCGGCGGCGTACGGCGTCGATGTCCACGTCGGGGTCGGTGACCTCGATGCCCTCCACGAACACCTTGCCCCTGGTGGGCGTCTCCAGCAGGTTCACGCAGCGCAGCAGGGTGGACTTGCCCGAGCCCGACGGGCCGATGACGCAGACCACCTGGCCGGGCTCGACCGTCATGTCGATGCCCTTGAGCACCTCGTTCTTGCCGAAGTATTTGTGCAGGTCCCTCAGCTCGATGGCGTGCGTCATCGTGTGCTCCCCTTGCGTCCCTCGAGCCGGGACGCGAGGTATCCCAGCGGGATGGTGACGATCAGGTACGTCACGCCGGCGACCATGATGGGCGTGGCGTTGGCGTACTGGGAGGCCAGGTCGTTGCCGAACTTGGCCAGCTCGACGTACTCGCCGGAGACGCCGAGGAACAGCACCAGCGACGAGTCCTTGAGCAGGGCCACGAACTGGTTGGTGGTCGGCGGGATGACCATCCGGACGGCCTGCGGGATCACCACGGTGATCTGGGACCGGGTGGCCGACATGCCCAGCGACCTGGCGGCCTCCGTCTGCCCCTTGGGCACGGCCTGCAGGCCGGCCCGGAACACCTCCGCCTGGTAGGCGGCGCCGACCAGGCCGAGCCCGAGGATGCCCTGTCCGTACGTGCCGAAGGGCACCTGGAACCCCGGCAGTGCCAGCGGCAGGAACGTGATCATCAGGAAGATCAGCAGCGCGGGCAGGCCGCGGAAGATCTCGATGTAGACGAGCGCGATCCACCGGTACGGCCGGACCTGCGAGAGACGCATGAGCGCCAGCAGCAGGCCCAGCACGAACGAGCACACGAATCCGCCGACCGCGTAGATGATCGTGTTGCGCAGCGCGACGGTGAACAGGTCGGGCAGCGCCTCACGCGCCACGTCGGGCTTGGCGAAGTTCTGGGCGAGGCTGCCCCAGTCCGCGTACAGGACGACGCCGACGAGCGCGGCGACCAGGACGAGGTACTGGATGCCGCGGCTGACCTGCTGCTTCTTCCGAGGGCTGAGCCTGGCACGCCCAGGCTCAGCCGTCTTCGGCTGGTCGGCCATGGATCAGCCCAGCTCGCCAGGCTTCTTGCCGAACCACTTCACGTAGATCTGCTCGTAGGTGCCGTCCTGCTTGGCCTTGGCGATCTCGTCGTTGATCGTCTTGAGCAGCGTCGGGTCGGAGCCCTTCTTCAGGCCGATGCCGTACTGCTCGCCGGTGTCGAGGCTGCCGATCAGCTCGAACTTCGCGGCGACATCGGGCTTCTTCAGCCAGGTGAGCACCACCGGGAGGTCCTGGATGATCACGTCGGCCTGGCCCGCCTGCAGGGCCAGCAGCTCCTTGGCCGAGTCGGCGTACTCGGTGGGGTCGAAGCCGTTCTTCTTGACGTACTCGAGGCCGGTCGTGCTGGCCTGGGCGCCCAGTTTGAGCCCCTTGGCCTTGACGTCCTCCAGCGACGTCGCGCCCGTCCCCTTCTTGGCCAGCAGTGCCTGCGTGGCGTCGAAGTAGGGCTCGGAGAAGTCGATGTTCTGCTTGCGCTCGTCGGTGATCGTCATGCCGGCGGCGGCCACGTCGCACTTGCCCGCGGCCATGGCGGCGCCACTCTTGATCACGGCGAAGTCGATGTCCACGATGTTCTGGGTCACGCCCAGCTTCTTCGCGGCGAGGTCGACGATGTCCACGTCGAACCCGACGATCTTGCCGCTCGCGTCCTTGAACTGGAACGGCTCGTACGGGATGTTCGTGCAGACCGTGAGCTTGCCGGGCTGCACCAGCTTGACGCCGCCCGCCGCGGAGGCGCTCGCACTGGTGGTGCCGCCGGAGCTCGAGCCGGTCTCGCCGCCGCACGCGGTCAGCGCGAGAACAGCTGTCAAGGCGAGCGCGCCGGCGGCGTAGCCACGGCGGCCCTTGGGTCTGAGGGCCATGTACGGCCTCCTCGATGTGAAATACCACGAAACTTGCGTTTTGTGCAGTTTAAGGGGGGTTTACCAGCGCTCCGTCATCCGGCGTTTAACGATGCGTCAACAGAACGGCGTCGTCTCCGACACCGAACACCATCTCACCATGTGGCACTATGGGGAGACGGGTGACCCCCGAACCCCCTCTCGAGATGATCGGCGAGGGGATCCTGGCAGCTACCGAAGCCAGCCCGCTCGCGCTCGTCCGCCGAAGGTCTCTTCCGCTACCAATGACTACAGGGGTCGCTGTGGCTGCCACGCCCGCTTCTGCTTCCGTCGAATCACTCGACCTCGATCCGGCATTCGCGCTGCACCGCGGAGGCAAGATCGAGATCCGCTCCACCGTTCCCGTCCGCGACGCGGACGACCTGGCCCTCGCCTACACGCCCGGGGTCGCCCGGGTCTGCACCGCCATCGCCGAGACGCCCGCTCTGTCCGACGACTACACCTGGGTCTCCAGGGTGGTCGCCGTCGTCTCCGACGGCACGGCCGTGCTCGGCCTCGGAGACATCGGCCCCTCGGCCGCCATGCCGGTCATGGAGGGCAAGGCGCTGCTGTTCAAGGAGTTCGCGAACGTCGACGCCGTCCCCATCTGCCTCGACTGCACCGACGTGGACGCGCTCGTCGAGACCGTGGTGCGCCTCGCGCCGTCCTTCGGCGGCATCAACCTGGAGGACATCAGCGCGCCCCGGTGCTTCGAGATCGAGGCCAGGCTGCGCGACCTGCTCGACATCCCCGTCTTCCACGACGACCAGCACGGCACCGCCATCGTGGTGCTGGCCGCCCTGCAGAACGCCGCCCGCCTGACCGGCCGCTCGCTGGGCGACCTGCGGGCCGTCGTGGCCGGCGCGGGCGCCTCGGGCGTGGCCGTCACCCGCATCCTCCTGGAGGCGGGCATTGGCGACATCGCGGTCTCCGACTCCAAGGGCATGATCTACGAGGGCCGTGAGGGCCTCAACCCGGTCAAGCAGGCGCTGGCCCGCGACACCAACAAGGCCGGCCACGCCGGCTCCACGGAGGAGGCGCTGGCCGGCGCCGACGTGTTCGTCGGGCTGTCGGGATCGACCGTGTCCGAGCAGGCCATCGCCTCCATGGCGGCCGACTCCATCGTGTTCGCCCTGTCGAACCCGACGCCGGAGGTGCACCCCGACGTGGCCGCCAGGCACGCCGGCGTGGTGGCCACCGGGCGGTCCGACTTCCCCAACCAGATCAACAACGTGCTGGCCTTCCCGGGGGTGTTCCGCGGCGCGCTCGACGTGCGGGCCACCACGATCACCGAGAACATGAAGGTGGCCGCGGCCAACGCGCTGGCGGGCGTGGTCGGTGACGACCTCTCGACGACGTACGTCATCCCCAGCCCGTTCGACGAGCGCGTCGCGCCCGCCGTGACGGCCGCGGTGGCCGCCCAGGCCCGGGCGGACGGCGTCGCGCGCCTGTGAGCCTCTGAGCTTGTGAGCCTGTGAGCGGGGGTCTTTCGGCCCCCGCTCACCCTTTTTGCGTCTCCACCCAGCTCGGAGGGGTCTTCGGGTTACTAGGCCGAGCCATGGGTAGGTGAGGTCCCCGTCCAGGAGCAAGAGCCGTCGGCCTGACCATGCGCAGAACCGGCGGAGGGTGTGGGTTGGAGTTGGAGTTTGGGTGACCTTTGGGAACTGCCGTAAATCGTTAACGCAAGGTGCTATAACAGTAGCTCTCTGTAAGGATGTGGGCGCCGACTCCTGTGACGAGGAGAGCGATGGAACGCGAGCCGAATCGACTGCTGCAGCAGCTCATCGCAGAGGCGGGTTTTTCCCACAAGGGATTGGCCAGGCGCCTCAACGATCTGGGAGCCGCACGCGGTACACCGGGCCTCAAGTACGACCACAGTTCAGTGCTGCGCTGGATCGGAGGTCAGAGGCCGCGTGATCCGGTGCCGTGCTTGCTCACCGAGATTTTCGCCCTACGGCTCGGCAGGCAGATCACCTCGGAGGATCTGGGCATGCCGGCCGTCATCACGCCCCTCGACCTCGGACAGGAGTTCACGCACACGTGGCAGGAGGGGGTCGCGACCGTGACGGCGCTGTGGCGGGCCGACGTGGAGAGACGGAGGTTCCTGATCGATTCGACGTTCGCGATCGGAGCCGGCTCCGTTGGAGCCGTACGCTGGTTGACGTCCCCTTCCGAGGGACGCCCGAGCGGCATGGGCATGCGGCGGGTGGGCCGCGCCGACATCGCCGCCATCCACGAGGTCACCCGATCCTTCGGTGAGCTCGACAATCGCTTCGGCAGCGGCCGGGTCCGCTCGTCCGTGGTCAAATACCTCGACACCGCCGTCTCCCCCCTGCTCAAGGACGGCTCGTACGGCGACTCCACCGGCAAGCAGCTGGCCGCCGCCGCGGCCGAGCTGACCCGGCTGGCAGGCTGGATGGCGTACGACATGGAGCAACACGGCCTCGCCCAGCGCTACCTGATCCAGGCCCTGCGTCTGGCCAGGGGCGCCGACGACCAGACCCTGGGCGGGGAGATCCTGGCCGGCATGGCTCACCAGGCCATCTACATGGGCCAGCCGGCGCACGCCCTCGACCTGGCCAGGGCCTCCCAGATCGCGGCCCGCAGGGCCGGGGTGCAGACGCTCCTGGCCTCCGCGCACGTCCTGGAGGCCCACGCGCACGCCGGCCTGGGCGACGCCCGCGCCTGCGGCATGTCCCTGCACGAGGCCGAGTGCGCCTTCGAGGCCCGCAAGCCCGCCGAGGAGCCCAAGTGGCTCAGCTACTTCGACGAGGCTTACCTGTCCGCCAAATTCGCCCACTGTTTCCGCGACCTCGGAGAGGGCGAGCGGGTCGTACGCCAGGCGCGCCGCTCCCTCGACATGGACTCCCGCTACGTACGGGGCCGCATGTTCAACCTGTCACTGCTGGCCGCCGGGCTGCTGCAGTGCGGGGAACTGGAGGAGGCGTGCTCGGCCGCGGCCGGCGCGCTGACGCTGGCCAGCGACCTGCAGTCGGCCCGGTCCCGCTCCTACGCCGCGGATCTGCGGCGGCGGCTGGAGCCGTACAAGAACGAGCGGCCGGTGCTGGCGCTGCGCGAGCGCACGCGGGAGCTCACGGCCGTGTGACATGCGTGTGGTCCGGGCCGACCCGGCCCGGACCACATGAGTCGCCTTCTTACTTGAGCAGTTCGCCGTTGGGGCCGACGATCGACTTCGTCTCCGCGTAGTTGGCCTTGTCGTAGACGGCGGCGGTCTCACCGTCGAAGATGGCCGAGCTGATGTAGTCGATCCGGTTGTTGCCGTCGTTGTCGGCGAACATGCTGGTTACACCGTTGACGTAGCCGGTGCGCTTGCCGTTGTCGTACTTCATGAGCCAGGGACCGCCGTCGGCGCCGCCGGTCATGGAGCACTTGAGCACCTGGTGGGTCTCCACCTTGAACGTGTTGACCTGGTAGCTCTTGGTGTTGGTCTTGCCCGCGCACCACTTGGGGGTGACGCCCGAGAACGGGCGGTCGCCGTCGGGGTGAGGGGCGCTGGGGTAGCCGAAGACGGTCACCTGCTGGCCGAGCGGCTGGTTCCAGGCGAAGCCCTGCCCGCCGACCACGTCACCGAGACGGCCGAGGTCCTTGGCGAGTCCGATGTAGTAGTGGTCACGGAAGTAGCGGACCGTCGTCCCGGCCTTGACCCACTGCTTGAGGTAGTAGCGGGTGTCGAACCACGCGGTCTCGGTGCCGGCGGAGTTCTTGGTGACGTCGAGCTTGCCGAGGTACTTGCCGTCGCCCTTGAGGCTCAGGAGCTTCCGGTACTCCTCCTGGCTGATGGGAGTCGGGCCGACCTGCTCGTACTGCTCGCCGTTCACGTCACTGGCCGAGTCCTTCGGCGCCTTGGCGTACGTGGCCTCGGTGACCTCGACCTTGGTCAGCACCTTCTGGCCCGTGTAGCTGTGGCCGACCTTCTCGGGCGTGACGTCGAAGTCCTTGGACCAGTACGGCCCGGCCGGACCGTACTTGTCGAAGCCGGCGTCGTACTCTTCCTTCTTGATCTCTTCGTGCTTGACCCACTTGTCGCCCGCCCACTGGGCGAACTCGCTCTTGACGACCTCTTTCTGGCCCGTCAGCGCGAAGCCGTTGTGGACCGCGACGAAGGCGTAGTCGCCGTCGTAGTCGTCGTAGGTGTCCAGGTCGTACGCGGTGAAGGCGTAGGCGCCCACGTAGACGCCCCAGGGGGCCTTGCCCTGGTAGTAGCCGGGGACGAAGACCCACTTCTGGTAGACGTCCTCGCCGGTCTCGTACACGCAGTGGCCGGCCGTGGCGACCAGGTTGCGGTGCTTGGACTGGATGGAGGTGGCCGAGCACCAGCGGTAGTGCCCGGCCTTGTCGAGGAAGAACACCTTGCCGATGGTCTTGGGCAGGTTGACGTTCTTGGAGGCGGCAGGCTTGGCGGCGGTGGTCGGGCCGGTCATGCCGGGCTTGCCGTCGGGGGCCCCCTTGCTCTGCGGGTTGACCAGCTTGGGCACGTCCTTGGCGTCCACGCGGTACTGGGTGGCCTTGCGCAGGGCCGCTCCGTTGGAGTCCAGCCAGAAAGCGGCGGCGCCGTAAGCGTCGGCCGGCTTGGGCAGGAGATTGTCGGTTGCCCAATGCGGGGCTGCACTGGCGGGGGGTGCGAGGACGGCGGCGCTCAGGCCGGCGGCGGCGAGGGGGATGAGCAGGCGCTTCACGGAAGGCTCCACAGTTGTCAAAAGGGGTGTAAAGACCCTATCGACCCATTAGTCACTCTGGTAAGGGGAATTATCAATTTTTCACCAGAAAGGCCAAAGGGCCCGGCAGGATGCCGAGCCCTTTGGTACTGCTACCGAACGAAGACCAGGTCGACGTTCCGATCCGCAGCGAACTACTTGATGAGCTTGCCGGACCACACGGCCGCAGCGGCCTTGTAGATCACGTTGGTCTCACCGTCGAAGTACGCCGAGGTGATCGTGTCGTAGCGCTTGTTGTCGTCGGTGTCAGCGATGAGGCTGGTGACACCGTTGACGTAGCCGAGCCGCTTGCTGTTGCTGTACTTGTACAGCCACGGGCCACCGTCGTAACCGGCGGTGACGGCGCACTTCAGGGACTGCTGCTCCTCGACCTTCTTGGACGGGATCAGCAGAGCCTTGCTCGCGGTCTTGCCGTAGCACCACTTCGGCGTAACGCCCGTGTAGGGGCGGTTGCCGTCCAGGTGCGGGCCGTACGGGTAACCGAAGGTCCGGACGTACTTGCCGGCGGACGGCTGGTTCCACGCGAAGCCCTGGCCACCGACGTTGTCGCCGAGGCGACCGACGCTCTTGATCAGGTGCTCGACGACGAAGTAGTCCTCGACCCAGTACTTCATCACCGCAGTGGACTTGACCCACTTCTTGACGTAGTACTGCGTCTTGAACCACGCCGTCTCGGTGCCGGCAGCGTTCTTCACAACCCGCAGGCTGCCGAGGAACTTGCCGTCACCCTTGGCGGTCACCAGAGCGTCGTAGGCCTCCTTGCTGATCGGGACCTCGGTGCTCAGGCGCTCGAACTTGGCGCCGTTGTCGAGACCCGCCGGGGCGGCCTTGTACGTGTTCTCGGTGACCTCAACGCCGGTCAGCTGGACGCCGTTGACGCCCGTGGCGATGTAGTCCTCGATCTTCGCGGCAGCGTCGGCGGGCTTCGCGACGGTCTCGACCGTCGGGTCGGCCAGCTTCGACTTGTACGGTCCGGCGTCGCCGTACTTGGCGTAGCCCTCCGCGAACTCCTTCTCGGTGATGGGGGTTTCCTTGACGTAACCCTTGCCACCCTTGGCGATGTGCGCCTTGTACTCGCTGGGAGTAACCTTCGTGGAGTTGTTCGCCACGCCGCCGATGCCGTCGTAGACGGTGACGAAGGCGTAGTCGCGGTCGAAGTCCTCGTAGACGTCGAAGTCGTAGTGGGTGAAGGCCTGCTTACCCACGTAGATGCCCCAAGGAGCCTTGCCCTGGTAGTAACCGGGGACGAAGACCCAGCGGGACACGACCTCGTCGTTGCCGGCGATGTCGTACACGCAGTGACCGGCCGTGGCGACCAGGTTGCGGTACTGCGCCTGGATCGAGGTGCCGGAGCACCAGTACAGCTTGCCGTCGCGGCCCTCGAAGAAGACCTTACCGATGGTCTTCGGCAGGTTCACGTTCTGGACCTTGACGGCCGCCTTCTTCTCCTCGCCAATCGGGGCGGTGGAACCCGGCTTGGTGTCCGAGGTATAGCCACCACCGCTCTTGATCTTGGAGACCTCGAGGGCGTCGGGGTTGAAGGCGATGGCGCCCTTGAGGGCCGCGTTGTTGGACGCGGTCCAGAACTCGACGGTCTCGATGGCCTTCGCCTCAGCGGCGAGGACGTCGGAGGAGACGGTGTCGTCAGCCTGGGCGGTGCTGGCCAGACCAGCAGCCAGCAGACCGGTGGCCAGAATGGCGCCACCGGCGGGGAGGAGGATGCGCTTCAAGGTAACTCCTTGCGCTGTCGTGGAACGCCTCTTGCGTCCCATGCGTCAGTAAAGGGATAGCCAGGAACATACAGTGTCGATCTTGATAACCGGAAGCCGCTTTGGTGGGAAAAGATGCGACAAGCCGGTCGTGATCGTTCTGTGATGTTTAAGTGGCCGATGCGCAGGAGCCGAGGGAAGCTCACCTTGTCCCTGTTTGCCCTGATCAACATAAGGAAGTTGTCAGTGTGACTCGCGGGGTGGGGGCGCGTTCCTGATCCAATGCCCGCGGGCAATGTGATGCAGATCACATCGCCTTGATGGCACCGTTCGAACGTCCCGTGCGTCCAACCGGCTTCACTTTTCGCCAATGCAGAAGGGCCCGGCAGGATGCCGGGCCCTTCACTTGCGACGGGTTACACGAACGGTCTAGGTCCGATCGCTGTCAGTCACCTAGACGATCTTGCCGGACCACGCGGCAGCGGCGGCCTTGTAGACGACGTTGGTCTCGCCGTCGAAGTACGGCGACGAGATGTAGTCCACGCGGCCGTTGCCGTCCTGGTCGTTGAAGGTGCTGACGACACCGTTCAGGTAGCCGAGACGCTTGCTGTTGCTGTACTTGTACAGCCACGGGCCACCGTCGGCGCCCTCGGTCATGGCGCACTTGAGGGCGACGTGCTCCTCGATCTTCTTGGCGGCCGAACCCACGAGCTTCTTCGTCGTGGTGCCGTAGCACCACTTCGGCGTGACGCCCGTGTAGTTCTTGTTGCCGTCGGGGTGAGGAGCGGCGGGGTAGCCGAACACGCGAACCGGCTTGCCGGTCGGCTGGTTCCAGGAGAAGCCCTGGCCGCCGACGTTGTCGCCGAGACGGCCCATGTCCTTGCCGGTGATGTCGACGACGTAGTAGTCCTCGACCCAGTACTTGATCTGAGCGGTGGACTTGATCCACTTCTTGATGAAGAACTGCTGCTTGAACCAGGCGACCTCGGTCTTCTTGTCGTCACCGAGCTGGGCGCGGACCTCGCCCATGAACTTGCCGTCGCCCTTGGCGGCCTTCAGCTTCTCGTACTCTTCCTTGCTGATCGGCACTTCGGTGCTCAGGCGCTCGAACTTGTCACCGTTGTCGAAGCCGGTCCCGGCCGCGGTGTACTGCGACTTGTAGACCTCGGCACCAGTGAGCTGAACGCCCGCGGTGGGGCCCTCGCCCTTGATGTAGGAGTCGATGTTCGAAGCCGTCGCGTCGGCAGGCTTGGCGACGGTCTCGACCTTCGGGTCGACGGCCTTCGACTTGAAGGGCCCGGCCTCGCCGTACTTGTCGTAGCCGGCCTCGAACTCTTCCTTCGTGATCGTCGTTTCCTTGACGTAGCCGACGCCGCCCTTGGCGACGTGCGACTTGTACTCGCTCGGGGTGACCTTGGTGGTCTTCCCGGTGATGGAAACGCCGTTGTACACGGTCACGAACGCGTAGTCGCGGTCGTAGTCCTCGTACACGTCGAAGTCGTAGTGAGTGAAGGCCTGCTTGCCCACGTAGATGCCCCACGGAGCCTTGCCCTGGTAGTAGCCGGGGACGAAGACCCACTTGGTCATGACATCCGTGTTGGCGGCGGTGTCGTACACGCAGTGACCGGCCGTGGCGACCAGGTTGCGGTACTGCGACTGGATCGAAGTGGCGGAGCACCACTTCTTCTCGCCCTTGCTGTTGACGAAGAACACCTTGCCGATGGTCTTCGGCATGTTGACGTTCTGCACCTTGGACGAGGTCTTCTTCTCCTCGCCGATCGGAGCGGTCGTACCCGGCTTGGTGTCCGAGCTGTAGCCACCCTTGCTCTGCAGCTTGGCGACGTCCGCCTTGTCCCAGACGTTCGACTCGGTAGCGGCCTTGAGGGCAGCACCGTTGTTCTCCGCCCAGAAGTCCGCGATGGCCTTCGCGTTGGCTGCACTCGTCGCCAGGTTGTCCTTGGCGATGTCCGTGTCGGCGGAGGCCGTACCGGCGAGGCCGGCGGCCAGGAGGCCGGTGGCCAGGATGGCGCCACCGGCGGGGATGAGGATGCGCTTCAAGGGAACTGCTCCTTGCTCTGTCGTGGGTCGCAACATGCGTCCCATGCGTCAGTAAAGGGATAGCAAGGAACATAGCGTGGTGATCTCCGCAGGTGGAACCCGCTTTGGGCGGTTCGGTAGGCGCCGTTACCGCCGTGACCGTCCTGTTATCTGTCAGAGATCTTTGCGCGTTGTGATCATTGCGTTACGTTTTCGCAGGGTATGGAGGGGTTGTTGCTGCCGGTACGAAAGTGCCGTTAGTGCCGCACCACATAACGTAGTCAGCGAAACGTGACTCAGATCACAGGAACCAGATTGGAGCCTGTCCCGTCTAAGTTGACTCATTTCTCACAGGTGATCTTCAGGTTCGGGGTTTCAAGGCGGGTTCACTGCCTTCTTGGCTGCACCACGTCGCCCAGGAGGGCCTGGAGACTGGCCAGGACTGCCGCGTCCCTGAGGTGGGAGAGGGGTGGCGGGGCGGTGTGGGGGCTGCCGGGGGCCGGTTGGTGCGTCCTGGGGGAGGTGTAGGCCGGTGGGGTCGTCGCCGTGCTCGTGCGGTCGTCGTCGCCGCTCGTCCGCAGGGCGAGGGTGAGGCGTTGCCAGGTGCCGTCGGCGGTCCAGCGGCGGTGGCGCTTGTAGGCGGTGACCCAGCAGCCGTACCGGTCGGGCAGGGAGCGCCAGCGGACACCGGTGCGGGCCTGGTAGAGCAGTGCGTTGATCACCATGCGGTCGTCGGGCGACCGGTCGCCATGGTCGCCGTACGTGGAGAGCAGCGGCGCCACCCGTTCCCACTCGGCGTCTGTCAGATCATCACGACGCATGCGCCCATCGTGACAACGTAAACACTGTCTGTCAGGAGATCAAAGAAAGATCTCCGTGAAACGCCGAAGCGAGGACCTCGGGCGTGTGCCGAGGCCCTCGCTGAAGGGCTCTGAAGGGTTCTGCGGGGGCTTACTTGTACAGCTCGCCGTTCGGGCCCACGATCTTGCCGGACCACACGTTCTTGGCCGCGTTGTACACCGCGGCCGTCTCCCCGTCGAAGTACGGCGAGGTGATGTAGTCGACCCTGTCGTTGCCGTCCTGGTCGGCGAAGGTGCTGGTGACACCGTTCACGTAGCCGAGGCGCTTGGCGTTGCTGTAGTTCAGCAGCCAGGGGCCGCCGTCGTAACCGGGGGTCACGGCGCACTTGAGGCCGATGTGCTCCTCGATCTTCAGCCAGGAGGCGCCGACCGTCTTGGCGGTGGTGTTGCCGTAGCAGTGCTTCGGCGTCACGCCGCTGTACGGCTTGTTGCCGTCAGGGTGCGGGGCCGCCGGGTAGCCGAAGGCGCGCACGGGCTTGCCGGTGGGCTGGTTCCAGGCGAAGCCCTGGCCGCCGACGTTGTCGCCGAGGCGGCCGGCGTCCTTCGACAGCAGGATGTAGTAGCGCCCGCCCCACGACCGCTTCGGGCCGGTGAAGCGCTGGAAGTCCTTGCGGTCCACCTGCTTGACGCCGTTGAAGTGGATGCCGTTGTAGACGGTGACGAACGCGTAGTCGCGGTCGTAGTCCTCGTACGTGTCGAAGTCGAAGTGCGTGAACGCCTGCTTGCCCACGTAGATGCCCCAAGGCGCCTTGCCCTGGTAGTAGCCGGGGACGAAGACCCAGTTGTCCATCGTGGCGGCGTTGCTGTCGGTGTCGTACACGCAGTGGCCGGCCGTGGCGACCAGGTTGCGGTAGTTCGACTGGATGGAGGAGGCCGAGCACCAGCGGAACTTGCCGCCGGCGTCGACGAAGAAGACCTTGCCCACGGTCTTGGGGAGGTTGATGTTCTGGGCCCTGCCGGTCGACTTGGACTCGCCGGTCGGCGCCGTGGTGCCGGGGCGGCCGTCGGGGTCGGCGCCGCCCTTGGAGACGACCTTCCGAACTTCCTTGGAGTCCCACGGGTACTGGGTCGCGGACCGGAGCGCGGCGCCGTTCGAGGCCAGCCAGAAGGAGGCGACGGAGACGGCATCGGAGGTGTTGCGGGCCATCGGGTCGTGGGCGACGTCGCCGTCGGCCTGCGCCGTGCCGGACAGGCCGGAGGCGAGCAGACCGGTAGCCAGGAGGGCTCCGCCGGCGGGAAGAAGGATTCGCTTCAAGGTAACTCCAGGTTGCGCTGACATGAGGCGCCTCGTGCACCCCCAGAACTCAGCAAACGGACAGCCCGGAACCTACAGCTTTGACTAAGTGAATGTGAATTTTCGGTAGATCATGTCAACGCTCCCAAGTGGCGTCGTGACCTTGCCGAGACACAGAACTGGCTGATCACCCGTAGTGACCGGATGGTTGCTATGACTTACGTCACATTTGGGATGGTGGTCAGCCCCGCGGCGCGTCGGTAGACCTCGCCGGTGGTGGTGTCGAAGTAGGGGGAGGACACCGCGTCGTAGCGGCCCTTGGCGTCCCTGTTCCAGGTCAGGCTGTTGACGCCGTTCAGCGTGCCGAGCCTGCGCGAGTCGTCGTAGCCGATCAGCCACGGGCCGCCGCTGGCGCCGGGGCTGAAGTCGCACGGCTGCAGCTCGACGCCCTTCTGCAGGTCGCGGCCGGGGGCCACGGTGAAGCGGGTGGCGCGCTCGGGGCACTTGCGCAGCGTCTTGCCGTTGAACGGGGTCGAGCCGTCGGGCTGCGCGCCCGCCGGGTAGCCGAACGCGGCCACCGTGTACGAACCGGGCTCCTTGTTCAGGTCGATGCCCAGCCCGCCCACGTTGTCCTGGAGCCGGCCGACGTCCTGCATGACGTAGCCGCCGTCCTTGGCGACCCAGGTGAAGCCGCGGTGCACGGTCACGAACGCGTAGTCGTAGTCGTAGTCGGCCTTGCCCGACCAGTCCTCGTGCATGTTGATCGAGGCGCCCACGTAGATGCCGTCCGGCGTCTCGCCGTTGGGGCCGGGGTTAGGGACGAAGATCCAGTAGTCGGCCGGCTTGGCCTGGCGCGAGTCGTACGCGCAGTGCCCGGCCGTGGCGACGACGCTGCGGTTCTTGGCCGCGACCGCGCTGGCGGAGCACCAGTACTCCTTGTCCCCGAACCGGAAGAAGACCTTGCCCATCGTCCTGGCGGTGCCCTTGCGCGGCGGCACGGGCGCCACGCCCTGTGCGGCGGTCGCCTGCTTGACGGCGGCGACGGGCGCACCGGGGCCGGAGGCGGCGGCGGCCGACGAGGTCGTCGGGGCGGCAGCGGCGGCGGGCGTGGCGGGGCTGTAGTTGTCGGCCTGCTTGAGGCGGTCGGGCCGCCAGTAGGCGGCGACGCGCTTGACGTCCGAGAGGGTCTTGGCCAGCGGGACGGCGAACACCTTGCTGGCGGGCGCGGCATCGGCGACCCCCGTGAAGGCAGGCAGCATCAGCAGCGCGCTGCTCAAGGCAGCGGCAACGATGTGCCTGGCCCGGGGGATCATGAAATGCCTTTCTTGGGGTCGTAAGGGTGGATTTTTCCAGATGTACAGACTGTATTGCAGCTTGGATAGAGATTCGTTACCTGATCAAGGGTGCATCGCGAACTATAAGGATGCCGTCAGCCGAACGGTCCCGATACGTGTAAACGATCATTACTTGATGGCGTTTGCGCAGGTGGGAGCGGGTGCCGGGCGACGTTCGCGGGGATGGAATTGCGCGCATTCCCGGCCTCTTTCGAGCCGGTCGAGTGGCGCACGCCACGTCGTCGCCATCCCATTCCGATCCCAGGGGAAGGCCCCGGATCCCGAGGGAACCGGGGCCTGGTGCCAACTTGATCACGGCATGTTGCCGGTCCACCGGTTGGCGGCGGCCTTGTAGACCTTGTAGGTGTCGGAGTTGAAGTACGGCGACGAGATGTGGTCGTAACGGTCGTTGCCGTCGGTGTCCCACGCGACGCTGTTGACGCCGACCAGGTAGCCGGTGCGCGACGCGCTCTTGTAGTTGTAGAGGAACGGTCCGCCGCTCGCGCCGGCGGTGAAGGAGCACTTGAAGCCGATGTGCTCCTGCAGGTTGTACTTCTTGGCCTCGGGCATCGCCTTGGTCTTGCCGTAGCAGTACTTCATCGTCCGGCCGGTGAACGGCTTGTCGCCGTCGGGGTGCTCGCCCGCGGGGTAACCGAACGAGAACACGTTCAGCTTCGTGCTCCGGTTCCAGGTGAAGCCCTGGCCGCCGACGTTGTCACCGAGCCGGCCGGCGTTCTTGACGGTCCACTTCCAGCGGCCGTTGACCTTCTCCCAGCTGACCTTGATGCCGTTGTAGACGTTGACGAACGCGTAGTCGAAGTCGTAGTCCTCCTTCACCACGAAGTCGTCGTGCGCGTTGAAGGTCTTGGCGGCGTAGATGCCGTAGGGCGCCTTGCCGTTCCAGACCTTGTCGCCGTCCCAGTACGACGGGATGAAGATCCAGTTGTCGTAGAAGGTGTTCTTCTTGGTGTCGTAGACGCAGTGGGCGGAGGTCGCCACCAGGTTGCGGAACTTGCTCTGCACGGAGCTGGCCGAGCAGTAACGCCAGTTCTTCGGGTCACGCGGGTCGGCCTTCGGCAGCGTGAAGAACACGCGGCCGACGGTGTTGGGCAGGTTGACGTGCTTGCTCTTCTTGCTCGTCGTCTTCTCCGCGCCGATCGGCGGCACGGAGCCGGGGGGTCCGTCAGGGGTGTCGTTGCTGCCCTTGACGCCCTTGGACGACAGGTCGAGCCCGTCGTCGTAGTCACTGGCCAGCTTGATGCGGTCGGGCGTCCAGAACTGGATCGCCTGCTCCGCGGGGGTCGCCGCATTCTTGGACACGACATCGGAGGGTGCGGTCGCGCCCGCGGCGCCGCTGACCATGCCCGCCGCCAGCCCTATGGCCACGAGGCCGGCGAGGGGGATCGCGATGCGCCTTGCTCGGGAATACATGGAGCTCCTCTCAGCTTTCGGCGGCCCAGAGCGGGGTACTGCGCCCCGGTGGGCCAGGAAAACGATGGGAACGTTAATGAATGGCTCGATCCGGCGGCCAGGAAACGACGTGAAAAAGCATGGGCCGGTTCCGTTCCGTTATAGAAATAGCGAATCCGCATGTATTCCTGATTGGCATTTCTGCAGGTGGGGGCGTTGTTAATTCTTCTGCAGTAACACCGGTAACGTTTATTATCAGACGCCACTCCGCGTTTGTTCCGGATGGTGGGGCTCATTGGGCCCGTCAATCTCTTTGGGGCCGGTGCGGGTGCGGGTGCGGCTCGACGCCGACGAGGAGTGGGCTGAGGGGGCCGCACCGGCCATCGGGCATGGTTGTGAATTCGTGACCTGCGACAAGGATTTCGCCAGGTTCCAGGGCTTGCGCCGGCGGTCGCCGCTCAACTGAACTGAAGCGTAAGGGCGCAAGCCGGCACTACTCGGCTAGGAACGTCGTGGCTGACCAGTTCGACGTCATCGAGGCAGGCGAGCGCGGCCGTCGCCGGTGGGTCGGGCTGGTGGTGGTTCTGGCGCTCCTGCTGGTCCCTGTCATCGGCCTGCTCGCCAGCCGCGATCCGGTGCCCGAAACGCTGCCCGCGAGCCCGACGCCCGAGCCCATCCGGTCGCTCACCAGGCTCGACAACGCGCCCAACACCATCGACGTGCCCGCCGTCGCCAAGGGGGGCGACGAGGTGCTCCCGGTGGTGTTCCCGCACGGGGCGCGCGCCGAGGTGCGCTATCCGAAGGAGCTCGATCTCGACGAGATGGGGTCGCGGCCGTTCCAAGGGGGCTGGGTCGGGGGGAGATACCGGCAGTTCGTCGCCCCGTACGGCGGCGAGGTCGAGATCACCCGGGGTGGCCGGCCGATCAGGAACTACACCGACAACGTGACCCTCTGGCCGCGCCAGGCCGGGAGCGGGTTCTACGGGCAGGTGCTGTTGTTCGCGTTCGGGCCGTGGCGGCTGGCGATGTACGACCGGGGGCAGGGGCTGACGTTCGAGCAGCGGATGGCTCTCGCGCAGAACCTCAAGGGGAGGGTGACGAAAGAGGGTTACCTGGTGCTGTCGGCCGAAGGGGACCTGCGGCTGGCCAGGCCGGGGGAGATCGCGGAGGACGAGCCGATCGGGCCGCAGCTGTGGTTCGGCGGTGGCGCGGGGCAGATGGTCGCGCTCGTGCCCACGCCCGACTGCGAGAAGCGGGCCAGGATGCCGGATGTGATCGAGGGGCGCGGGCGGCCGACCGACATGGTGTGCCGCGGGGACGTGCTGGTCGCCGTCACCGGGCCGACGAGGTTCCGGGAGATGGCGATTTCGGGCATCCGGATCACGATGAAGTGAGGGTGCGCTTCCGCTTCAGGGCAGGCTCCGGAGCGGCCGCGGAGGGGGTGGCGTGCTCGGAGTGGTCGGTGGGGGTTGGGGTGGCCCGGGGGGCAGGGGTAGGAGGTCTTAGGGCGGTGGGGGTTCGGGGGAGGGGCGCCGGGCTGAAGTAAGGTGCGGCCATGTTCGCCGTAACCGCCACACAGACCGATCCCGACAACCCGCTCGCCGGCCTGACGCTCGGCGAGCACCCCGAGCCGAAGGTGCCGGACGGATGGACGACCGTCTCCGTCCGGGCGGCCGCGCTCAACCACCACGACCTGTGGACGCTCAAGGGCGTCGGCATCAGGCAGGACCGGCTGCCGATCGTGCTCGGCTGCGACGCCGCCGGGGTGGACGAGGACGGCAACGAGGTCATCGTGCACTCCGTGATCGGCACGGGCGCCGACGAGACGCTCGACCCCAAGCGCACGCTGCTGTCCGAGATGTACGACGGCACGTTCGCCGAGCGCGTGGCCGTGCCGCGCCGCAACCTGGTGCCCAAGCCGGCCGCCCTCAGCTTCGAGCACGCGGCCTGCCTGCCGACGGCCTGGCTGACCGCGTACCGGATGTTGTTCGACAAGGCCGGGCTCGAGCCCGGCTCCACCGTGCTCGTGCAGGGCGCCGGCGGTGGCGTCGCCACCGCGCTGATCGCGCTCGGCCGGGCCGCCGGCTACCGGATCTGGGCCACCAGCCGGTCCGAGGGCAAGCGGGAGCGCGCCCGCCAGCTCGGCGCCGACCAGGTGTTCGAGCCGGGCGCGCGGCTGCCCGAGCGGGTGGACGCGGTCATGGAGACCGTCGGGCAGGCCACCTGGGACCACTCGCTCAAGTCGCTCAAGCCCGGCGGGCGCATCGTCGTCTCCGGTGCCACCAGCGGCGCGGTCCCGCCCGCCGACCTGAACCGGGTCTTCTTCCTGCAGCTGTCCGTGGTCGGGTCCACGATGGGGACGCGCGAGCAGTTGCAGCGGCTGGCCGTGTTCCTGGAGCAGACGGGGCTGCGGCCCGAGATCGACCGGGTGCTGCCGCTGGCCGAGGCGCGCGACGGGTTCACCGCCATGGCCGCCGGGGAGATCTTCGGAAAGATCGTCTTTGCCGGCTGAATAAGTGAAGGGTTACTTCTGACCTTCCTGGGTGATACAAGAGATGTGGGGTTGTATCACCCAGGAGGCAGTCATCATGAACGTTGAGCCCTTCGGCCCAGGTTCGATGCACTGGGACACGGCCGGCGAATATCGCAATCTGCTCGTGGCCGGCAGCGCGCTGGTCCTCCAGACGATGCACCCGGCGGTCGGCGCGGCCGTCGCGGAGCACTCCACGTACAAGGACGATCCGTGGGGGCGGCTGGAGCGCACGCTCGCGTCCGTGCAGAAATGGGTCTACGCCGGCCCCGGCGGCCCCGCCGAGGGGCAGCGGCTCAGGGAGCTGCACAAGCCGATCAGCGGGGTGGACGAGCGGGGCAGGCACTACCACGCGCTGAACGGCGAGGCGTGGGCGTGGGTGCACCTGACGCTGTTCGAGCGGTTCATCGCGCTCAACCGCTACTTCGGCACCCCGTTCACGCGCGAGCAGGAGAAGCGGCTCTACGCCGAGTCGCGGCAGCTCGGTGCGATCCTGCGGGTGCCCGAGCGGGAGCTGCCGGACGACCTGGAGGCGTTCTGGCGCTACTTCGACGACATGGTGGCCGAGCGGCTGGAGGCGCATCCGACCGCGCTCGACGTGCTGTCGGTCATGCGCGGCACGCCGGCGCCGCCCGGACTGCCCGCTCCGCTGCGCCGGCTGTGGACGCCGGTGGGGGCCGGGGCGGGGGAGTTCAACTACTTCATCACCGTCGGCACCCTGCCTTCCGCCGTACGCCGGAAGCTGGGGCTGCGCTGGACGGCTCGGGAGGAGCGGCGGCTGCGGCACCTCGGGCATGCGGTGGCGATGCTGACGCCGCGGTTGCCGGAGCGGCTGCGGTACATGCCGATCGCGTACCACGCTCGTAAGGCGGCGCGGGGTTCACGTCGGGTGGAGCGGCTTTCGTCGGCTGCTCGCTCCGCATAGCCCCGTCCAGGTCTTCGCCCGTTGCCCGCTTGCCGGAACGCCTTCCGCCACCGCGCCGTACTTCAGTGAGGTCCTTGTGGGGTGGGGAGGGGGCCGGTCGGCCTGCGCGGCGACCGCCTCGGCCCGCGTTGTACGGCGCGTGCGGGCCCACGGCGAGGTGGTCGGCGGGGGAGCGCGGCGAGTGGCACGTCCCCGCGCTGAAGGTGCGATGTGAGAGGCGCAGGGCCGCGTCCTGAAGGCGCGACGGGAGGGGCGCAGACCTGTCTGGGAGCGGGGGGTGCGGCGGCCGCTCGTGTTCGGGAGCGGCGGCCGCGTGCGTGCGTCGTGATGTGGTCGGGCGGTGGGCTCTCGGTCCGGTCAGCGTTCGAGGATGTCGCGGATGCGGCGGCTCGCCTCGTCCAGCGTCGTACGCAGCTCGGCCAGCTTCTCCGGCGTCAGCCGCGCCTCCGATGCCTCCTCGCGAGCCTCGGCGACGAAGTCGGCCAGCAGCTCGCCCAGCTCCGCGTCGAGTTCGGCCCGGTTGGAGGGCGCGTCGGACGGTGCGCCGCCGAGCGTGGTCCAGACCTCGGACCAGATCCGGCGCCACTCCATGCTCAGCCGCTCGCCCGAGTCCTGCCAGTGGTTGGCGTGTTCCATCCACTGGCGCTTCTGCTGGTCCCTGAGCCGCCTGAGGTCCTCCTTCTGCCTCTCCCGCAGCCGCCTGGTGTCATCGGTGGCCCCCGTGCGTACGTCCTTGGCCATCCGCGTCAGCTCGTCGCGCAGCGACTTGACCGTGTCGCGCACGTCCTCCTTGACCTCGCGGGCGATGTCGCGCACCGAGGCGGAGATCTCCTGCTCCAGGTCGTCGAGCTCGTCGAGCCGGGCGTTCAGCTCCTCGCGGCCCTTGTCGGTGATCGAGAACACCTTCTTGCCCTCGACCACCTCGTGCGTCACCAGGCCCTCCTCCTCCAGGCGGGCCAGGCGCGGATAGATCGTGCCGGGAGAGGGCGAGTAGACGCCGAGGAAGCGGTCCTGGAGCAGCCGGATGACCTCGTAGCCATGACGCGGGCTCTCTTCCAGCAGCTTGAGCAGGTACAGCCGAAGCCGGCCGTGACCGAAGACAGGGCTCATTCCTTCTCTCCCTTGAGCAGCGTGACCTCGCCGGAGACCGTGATCGCCGACACAGACGCCATGCCGCCACCCAGCCGTCCCGACAGCACTTTCATGCCGGGGCCGCTCTTGTCTGACAGTTCCTCGAACGCGCTGACCAGCCTGCCGGAGGTGGACCTGGCGCTGATGTCCGCCTCGACGTTCTCGGGCAGCCTGACCAGGATGTCACCGGAAACGCTGTTGAACGTCACGTGACCCGTCGGTCGCAGCGTGAGATCTGCCGTGATGCGGCCGGAGACGGTGTTGGCCTTCAGCCGGTGCGGCGTGCCGCCCGCCACGGTCAGGTCGCCCGAGACGCTGATGAACGACAGGTCGCCGTCCATCGCCCGGCTTTCCACGGCTCCCGAGACGGTGTTGGCGACCACGTTGCCGCTGACCGCGTCGAGCACGATCTCCCCGGAGACGCCCTTGACGTGCGTCACCCGCTCGAACCCGGCCAGCACGGCGGACGCGGACACCACCCCGGCCTTGACCTTGCAGGTCTTGGGCACCGCGATGGACAGCACCGTCCTGCGCCGGTCCGGTTTGAGCCAGCCGAGCAGGCCGTCCCAGGTGAGCTCGCGGTAGGTGATGGTGAGCTCCCTGGCCGCCTCGTCGTACGTCACGAGGAGCGGCGAGGCCGAGTCCATCTCGGCGATCTCCAGGGTGGGCGGGCCCTCACTGGCCAGCACGTCCAGCCGGCCGGCGACGATGCGTACGTCGAGTGAATCCACATCGCCGAACGTCAGTTGCCCGGGCTCATCGATCGTCCACTGCTGCATTGGCTCCCCCGCCCCTCTCTGATGGCACGTCCCTACATCAATCACGATATGTCGCGTTTCGTGAAAACTCAAGATGTATCGCGTTCTCCAGCATAGGGCTTTCCGGCGGGAAGGGGCGTACCGCGGTGGTGAGCACTGCGGGAGTGTCGGCGTCTTGCCAGGTGAGGACCGGGGGTGGCGGGCGTGGCCCGTCCCGGCTCAGTCGTCCTCGTCGTCGTCCAACCGCGCCAGCCACGTGGCCAGGCGCTCGATCGGGGTCTCGAACTCGGGGTTGAGGTCCACGAACTCGCGCAGCCGCTCCCCGAGCCACAACAAGCTGACCTCCTCCTCGCCGCGCCGCTCGACCAGCTCCTCGATCCCCCGATCGGTGAAGTACATCGCTCTCCATTCATCGCCGGGGCACCGCGCCCCGCCTGACTTTAACCTGCCTGAACAGCAGCGAACCCCCGGCCGTGGCACGGCCGGGGGCTCACTGGTGGTGGTCGCTCAGCCGAAGATCTGGTGCAGGATCTCCTCGAGCTCCGTGTCGTGCGAGTTGTGCGAACCCGTGGCCGGCGAGCTGTTGGGCGTGCGCGACACGCGCCGCAGCGCCCGGCCGCCCAGCGTCTGCGGGTCCTCGGCCAGCTTGAGCGTCAGGTACGGCCACGGCCCCATGTTGGCCGGCTCGTCCTGGGCCCAGAACAGCTCGACCTGCGACCCGTAGCGGGCCAGCTCCGCGGCGAGCTCCTCCGACGGGAACGGGTAGAGGCGCTCCAGCCGCACGATCGCGACGTCGTCGCCGCCGACCTTGTCGCGGTGGGCGGCAAGGTCGTAGTAGAGCCGGCCGGAGGTCAGCACGACCTTGGTGACCTTGCCGGCGTCGACGGTCGTGTCGCCCAGGACCGGCTGGAAGGCACCCGAGGTGAAGTCGGACGACTTCGACGTGGCCGCCTTGTGGCGCAGCAGCGACTTGGGCGTGAAGACCACCATCGGCTTGTGCCGCTCCGACTCCACCTGCCAGCGCAGCAGGTGGAAGTAGTTGGCCGGCGTGCTGGGCTGCGCGACCGTCATGTTGTCGAGCGCGCAGACCTGCAGGAACCGCTCGATGCGGGCCGAGGAGTGGTCGGGGCCCTGGCCCTCGTAGCCGTGCGGCAGCAGCAGCACGACGGAGGACTTCTGGCCCCACTTCTGCTCGCCCGACGAGATGAACTCGTCGATGATCGTCTGGGCGCCGTTGACGAAGTCGCCGAACTGCGCCTCCCAGAGGACCAGGGCGTCGGGCCGGACCACGCTGTAGCCGTATTCGAAGCCGAGCGCCGCGAACTCGCTGAGCAGCGAGTCGTAGACGTAAAACTTCGTGGTGCCCTCGTTGAAGGTCTTGAGCGGCGTGTGGTCGGCGCCGGTCATCCGGTCCACCAGGACGGCGTGGCGCTGGGTGAACGTGCCGCGGCGCGAGTCCTGGCCGACCAGGCGCACCGGGTGGCCGTCCATCAGCAGCGAGCCGAACGCGAGCGTCTCGCCCATCGCCCAGTCGATCGCGTCCTGCTCGACCATCTGACCGCGGCGCTGCAGCACCGGCGCCAGGCGCGGGTGCGGCGTGAAGCCGTCGGGCAGGTTGAGCTGGGTGTCGACGATGCGCTTGAGCGTCTCGTGGGTGATCGCCGTCGGGGTGTCGTCGTGGGACCACTTGACGACCTCGGCCGGCGGCACCCGCATGGCGCCCGCCTCCAGCGGCTTCTTCGCCGCCTCGCGGGTCTCGGTGAACGCCTGCTCCAGCTTCACCTGGTAGTCGCGCAGCGCCTGCTCCGCCTCCTCGACCGTGATGTCGCCCCGGCCGATCAGCGCCTCGGTGTAGAGCTTGCGGGTCGAGCGCTTGGCGTCGATCAGGTCGTACATCAGCGGCTGGGTGAAGGCCGGGTTGTCGCCCTCGTTGTGACCGCGGCGGCGGTAGCAGATGAGGTCGATGACGACGTCCTTGCGGAACGCCTGGCGGTATTCGTAGGCCAGCTCGCCCACGCGCACCACGGCCTCGGGGTCGTCGCCGTTGACGTGGAAGATCGGCGCCTGGATCATCCGCGCCACGTCGGTCGCGTAGACCGAGGAGCGGGACGAGGCGGGCGAGGTCGTGAAGCCGACCTGGTTGTTGACCACCACGTGCACGGTGCCGCCGGTGCGGTAGCCGCGCAGCTGCGACAGGTTGAGCGTCTCGGCCACGACGCCCTGGCCGGCGAAGGCCGCGTCACCGTGGATGAGGACCGGCAGGACGGTGAAGCCCTCCTCGCCGCGCTCCAGGAGGTCCTGCTTGGCGCGGACGACACCCTCCAGGACCGGGTTGACCGCCTCCAGGTGTGAGGGGTTGGCGACCACGGAGGCGGTGATCGTCTTGCCGCTCGGCGCGGTGAACGTGCCGGTCGCGCCGAGGTGGTATTTCACGTCGCCCGAGCCGTGCGCCGTGCGCGGGTCGATGTTGCCCTCGAACTCGCCGAAGATCTGCGCGTAGGACTTGCCCACGATGTTGGCCAGCACGTTGAGGCGGCCGCGGTGGGCCATGCCGATGACGACCTCGTCGAGGTCCTCGTCGGCGGCGTCGCTGATCACCGAGTCGAGCAGCGGGATCAGGGACTCGCCGCCCTCCAGCGAGAAGCGCTTCTGGCCGACGAACTTCGTCTGCAGGAACGTCTCGAACGCCTCGGCGGTGTTGAGCCGCGACAGGATGTTGAGCTGCTCGTCGCGCTCGGGCGACTTGTGCGGCTTCTCGACCCGTGCCTGGATCCAGGCCCGCTCCTCGGGGTTCTGGATGTGCATGTACTCGATGCCGACGGTGCGGCAGTAGGAGTCGCGCAGCACGCCCAGGATCTCGCGCAGCTTCATCAGCGGGCGACCGCCGAACCCGCCGGTCGCGAACTCGCGCTCCAGGTCCCACAGCGTCAGGCCGTGCGACTGGATGTCGAGGTCGGGGTGCTTGCGCTGCTTGTATTCGAGCGGGTCGGTCTCGGCCATCAGGTGGCCGCGTACGCGGTAGGCGTGGATCAGCTCGATCACGCGAGCGGACTTGGCCACGTCGTCGTCGTGGGAGGCCGAGATGTCCTGGACCCAGCGGACCGGCTCGTACGGGATCCGCAGCGCCTCGAAGATCTCGTCGTAGAAGCCGTCCTCGCCGAGCAGCAGCCGGTGGATCTGCCGCAGGAAGTCGCCCGACTGGGCGCCCTGGATGATCCGGTGGTCGTAGGTGCTGGTCAGCGTCATGACCTTGGAGACGGCCAGGCGCGAGAGCGTGTCGGGGGAGGCCCCCTGGTATTCGGCCGGGTATTCCATCGCACCGACGCCGATGATCGTGCCCTGGCCGGGCATCAGGCGCGGAACGGAGTGGACGGTGCCGATCGTGCCGGGGTTGGTCAGCGAGATCGAGGTGCCGGCGAAGTCGTCGACACCGAGCTTGCCGGCCCGGGCCTTGCGGACGACGTCCTCGTAGGCCATCCAGAACTGCCGGAAGTCCATCTCCTCGGCGCCCTTGATCGAGGGCACGAGGAGCTGGCGCTCGCCGTTGCTCTTCTGTACGTCGATCGCCAGGCCGAGGCCGACGTGCTCGGGCTTGACGAGCGTCGGCTTGCCGTCGATCTCCGCGTAGGAGTAGTTCATCTCCGGCATGGCCCGCAGCGCCTTGACGATCGCGAAGCCGATCAGGTGCGTGAAGGAGACCTTGCCGCCGCGACCCCGCTTGAGGTGATTGTTGATCACGATGCGGTTGTCGATGAGCAGCTTGGCCGGGATGGCCCGGACGCTGGTCGCGGTCGGCACCGACAGCGACAGGTCCATGTTGGCGGCAGTGCGTGCCGCCGCGCCGCGCAGCTTGACCTCTTCGGCGCCCTTGGGCACCGGAGTGGCCGGCTGCTTCGGCTTCTCGGCCGCCGGTGGCGCCTTGGGAGGTGCCTTGGGAGCCTGGGGAGGAGCGGGGGCGGTCACAGTGCCGTTCGCCGCCTCCCTGACCGGGGTTCGACCCGGCCCGTAATCAGGGTTGTAGTCAGCGAAGAAGTTCCACCAGGCCTTGTCGACAGACTCGGGATCTTGGAGGTACTTCTGGTACAGCTCGTCGACAAGCCACTCGTTCTGACCAAAGCTTGCCAGCGGGTTTGTCCGCGACGACTCAGACGACACGGCGGAAATCGCCCTCTTCCGCAGATCGGCGTTGATGTTAGAGAACCTGTCCAAGGCTACTCGCCCGGACCGGCAGCGCGCGCCTAAGAGCCCGTGCCGCCTCGAACGATCCTCTCAGGACCGCGCAAAGAGGTCACGCCCGCCTAGTCAATCCGGGTGGTGCAGCCTTTATTACTCTTTGGTATCAACGTCGCTCCAGGAGGTTTATTTCCCATTGGACACGAGTCTGCTTGTGATCTGCACCTCTGGCGACAAGACGGACAGAAGGTCTGCCAGCTCCTCGCCCGCCTGCTTGAGCTCCTCCAGCGACATCGGCTCAAGGCGCTCGAGAAGGAAGATCGCGTTGGTGGTCTCCTCCGTGAGACGGGTGCGCACGACCTGACGCCAGTTCCACCGCCGGCAGGTGACGCCGAGGTCGTCGCGCCAGATCACCTCGCCGGGCTCCGGCTGCCCGAGCGCCTCCTCCGACGCCTCGTCGCCGGTCGCCCGCACCAGCCGCGCCGTGCCGACGTAGTGGTCGAGGTCCTCGCCGCCGATGGGCAGCGCGTGCTTGACGCTGATCGAGTTGTACGCGTCCACGGCCCGGTTGATCTCCGGCAGCGGCATCCGCCGGGTGAGCGCGTCGACCGACGGCCGGGTCCGCTGCGGCTTGGCCCCGAACGCCCGGTAGGCGTCCTTCCAGGCGTCGATCTTGTCCGCCTGCACCTCCACCGCCGACGCCTCCGCCAGCCAGGCGCGGGTCCGGTCGTCGGTCGGCCCGTTGCCCAGGCCGTGTGCGGTCATGATGAGCACCGCGAAGTCGGGTCGCAGTGCGAAGACGGAGTCGTCCACCCAGATGTCGTCGAGCATCCCCACAGTTTAGAAGCGCGGACAACCGCAAAATTCATTTTGCAAAATTTATTTTGCGGTCTAGGGTGAGGACATGGAGGAGCGCTACAAGATCACGGACCCCCAGGTGCTGAAGGTGGTCGCCCACCCGCTGCGCAGCCGGCTGCTCGGCCTGCTGCGCACCGACGGCCCGGCCACCGCCAGCGAGCTGGGGCGCAAGACGGGCGAGAGCTCCGGCTCGACCAGCTACCACCTCCGTGAGCTGTTCAAGCACGGCTTCATCGAGGAGGACCCCGACCGGAGCGACGGTCGCGAGCGCCGCTGGCGGGCCCGCCACCGCTACACCTCGTGGAACAGCCGCGAGCTGGTGGGCTCCCCGGGAGGGCGCGAGGCGGTCGAGGTCATCCGGCTGCGGCAGGCCCAGGTCCTCGCGGAGGGCATCCGGGAGTTCGACGAGTCCGCCTGGTCCCCGGAGTGGGTGGAGGTGGCGGGCCTCAGCGACCACTTCCTGGCGCTCACACCGGCCGCGATGGCCGAGTTCATGGCGCGTACCGAGGAGATGCTCAACGAGCTCTCCGCACGCGACGCGGGTGCTCCTGACGCGCGGGACGTGCACGTCTGGGTCGGGGGCTTCCCCCGCATGCGAAAGGAGGGGCCGTGACCGCGCGTTCGGCCTTACGGCGTTACATGCTCGTCAGTTTCCTCACCTGGCTGCCCGTGGGGCTGATGGTGGCCAGCATGGTCCTGCTCATGACCGAGCGGGGGCTCAGCCTGGTCCAGGTCGGGGTGGTGGTGACGGTGTTCTCGATCGTGACCGTGAGCCTCGAGCTGCCCACGGGCGGGCTGGCCGACGTGGTGGGTCGGCGCGTGGTGCTGGCCGCCTCGGCCGCGTTCACGGTGGCGGGGCTCGCGCTGATCAGCGTGTCCACCGCGTTCTGGATGTTCCTGGTGAGCGGGGTGTTCAAGGGCGTCGCCCGGGCGCTGTCCAGCGGCCCGGCCACCTCCTGGTACGTCGACACGCTGCACGGCATCGAGGGCCCCGACGC
This sequence comes from Nonomuraea sp. KM90, assembly GCF_052246675.1. Classification (NCBI taxonomy): domain Bacteria; kingdom Bacillati; phylum Actinomycetota; class Actinomycetes; order Streptosporangiales; family Streptosporangiaceae; genus Nonomuraea; species Nonomuraea sp. KM90. Next base: position 68,223 of record NZ_JBQQCB010000035.1, read on the forward strand.
CGACCTCAAGCCCGGCCTGGCCAAGGGCGGCGCGATGGAGTCGGTGGCCCTGTGCGTCGGCGTGCTGGCGGGCGGCGCCTTGCCGCTGTTGGTGCCGCCCTCGCTGATCTTCCCGCTGGCGGCGCCGCCCCTGCTGGGTGCGGTGGCGGCGGTGGTCCTGCTGGTCGTGGTGGTGTTCGCGCTGCCCGAGCCGGCCCACGGGCGCCGCTCCCTCAAGAGCGTGCTGCGCGAGGTGCCCGCCACGGTGGCCGGCGGGCTCCGGCTGGCCATGGGAGGCGTGACGCTGCGCAGGCTCATGGCCGCCGCCGCGGCGTCCGGCGTAGTGCTGACGACCATCGAGCTGCTCACGCCGGGCCGGCTGGCCGAGCTGGCGGGCACGGCCGAGCTCGGCAGCCTGGCCTACGCGGTGGTCGCGGCGCTCGGGTTCGCGGGCAGCGCCCTGGGCAGCGCGCTCGTCCCGCGCGTGGCCCGCCTGGCCGGCGGCTCGGTCGGCGGCGCGGTCGGCGGGACGGTGCTGACCGCGCTCTCCGTGGGGGCGCTGGCCGCGACGGCGGGGCTGGGCGGCCTGCCCGGGCTGCTGAGCGCCGGGCTGGCCTACGTCCTGCTCTTCGTGGGCGGCTCGGTGACGGGCCTGCTGTGCCTGGAGATGACCCACAATTCGGTCACCGCCGCCGAGCGCACCACCGTCACCTCGACGAGCTCGCTCTCCCTGCAGGGCGGCGGGATCCTGGCCAACCTGTCGCTCGGCGCCCTGGCCGCGCAGGCGGGCCTGGCCGCCGCCTGGGGCGTCGCGGCCGTGGTGATGCTGTCGTCGGTCCTGCTGTTCGTGCGGATGCCGGCGGCTACGAGCTCCAGTCCAGCTCAGGCCCTACCGGCACGATCCGGCTCGGGTTGATGTTGGTCTGGGTGATGTAGTAATGACGCTTGATCTGGTCGAAGTCGGTGGTTTCCCGGAAAGCTGGGATGGCGTACAACCTACGGGCGTACGCCCACAGCGCGGGATAGTCCACCAGCCGCCTGACCGAGCACTTGAAGTGCGCGTAATAGACGGCGTCGAACCGGGCCAGGGTCGTGTAGAGGCGCACGTCACTGTCGGTGAGCGTGTCGAAGAGGAACTCCGACTCGGCCAGGCGCACCTCCAGGAAGTCGAGGGTGGTGAACACCCGTGCCACCGCCTCCTCGTACACCTGCTGGTCACGGGAGAAGCCGGCCTCGTAGACCGCGTTGTTGAGGCCGTGGTAGAGGCGGTCGTTCATGATGTCGATGTCGGGGCGCAGACGCTCCGGATAGAGGTTGGGCGAGGTGCCCCATGACGTCTCCAGATCGAGGGTGATCTGGGGGAAGTCGTTGGTGACGATCCGCTCGTCCCTGGTGTCCCAGACGCACGGGACGGTGTAGCGGCCCACATAGCCCGGGTCGGTGGCGTGGTAGAGCTCCGACAGGTATTCCGGGTCGCCGCCCGGCACCCGCCAGCCCTTCTCGTCGCGGATGGGGTCGACGATCGTGACGTCCAGCAGGTCCTCCAGGCCGAGGAGTGCCCGGACGATCAGCACGCGCTGTGCCCAGGGGCAGGCGTAGGAGGCGTAGACCCGATAGCGGCCGGGCTCGGGTGGTCCGAGCCGATCCGTGAACCGGTTCGGCTGCCGGACGAAGCGGCCATCTTCGGAAAGCTCGCGGCTCAGCTTCATGACCCCTAGTAGAACACGATTCGGATACAGAACTATATTCGGGCATGTGGCGAATTTCGTAGTGACACCCTCGAACGCGGCACAGCGAGAGGCGTGGGTCGGCGGGGCCATCCCCGAAGTCGAGCGGGTACGCCCGGGGCTGTGGTCGGTCCCGGTGCCGATCCCCATCAACCCCCTCCGGTACGTGCTGGTCTACGTCCTCGAGCTGGCCGACGGCGTGGCGATCATCGACGCCGGCTGGAACACGGACGAGGCGTACGACGCGCTCGTGGCCGGCCTGGGCGTGGCCGGTTACGAGATCACCGACGTCAAGGGTGTGCTCGTCACCCACATCCACCCCGACCACTACGGGCTCGCGGGGCGCGTGCGCGAGATGTCGGGCGCCTGGATCGCGCTGCACCCGGCCGACGCCCGCCTGGTCCGCGAGCGGTACGACGACGAGGCCATCGACTCCCTGGTCCAGCGGGAACGGGCGCTGCTGCGGCGCTGCGGCGTCCCCGAGCTGACGCTGGACGAGCTGGCCGGGGCCTCCATGATGATCCGGCACATGGTCTCGATGGCCAAGCCCGACCGCCTGGTCGAGGACGGCGACGACCTCGGCCTGCCGGGCTGGGACCTGCGGGCCGTCTGGACGCCCGGCCACTCGCCGGGGCACCTGTGCTTCGTCTCGCCGGAACGCAAGGTGCTGTTCTCCGGCGACCACGTGCTGGCGAAGATCACGCCCATCGTGGCCGTGCATCCCCAGTCGGGGCCGAACCCGCTGGCCGACTACCTCGACTCGCTGGCCGCCGTGCGCAAGCTGGAGGTGGAGGAGGTGCTGCCGGCGCATGAATTCCGGTTCCTGGAGCTGGCCGAGCGGGTGGACACCGTGATGGCCCACCACGACGCGCGGCTGGCCGAGATCGAGGGCGTCGTGGGCGCGCTCGACGGGGTCGCCTGCTGGGAGGTGGCCACGCGGTTGACCTGGTCGCGGCCGTGGGAGACGATCCCGCCGTTCATGCGTCGCTCGGCCAACAACGAGACGCTGGCGCACCTGGCCTGGCTGGAGGCGAAGGGCCGGGTGATCAGGGAACCTGGTGAGCCGGACCTGTGGCGACCGGCCTGAGGCGGTTATCGTACTCCTACTAGAATGTTGTTCTCCTGCGTAGGAGGTTCGATGCTTCGGTTCGATGACAGGGTCGCGATCATCACGGGGGCCGGGCACGGCCTCGGGAAGTCGCACGCGCTCATGCTGGCCGAGAGGGGCGCCAAGGTCGTGGTCAACGACCTCGGAGGCGCGCTCGACGGCACGGGCGCCTCGGCGGGGCCCGCCGCCGAAGTCGTCGATCTCATCACGAAGAACGGCGGCCAGGCCGTGGCGAACGCCGACAACATCGCCACGCCCGAGGGCGCCAGGGCCGTCGTGCAGGCGGCCGTGGACGCGTACGGCAGGGTCGACATCGTCGTCAACAACGCGGGCATCCTCCGGGACAAGTCGTTCGGGAAGATGACGGTCGAGGACTTCGACGGGGTGCTGGCCGTGCACGTACGCGGCTCCTACCTGGTCAGCCAGGCCGCCTACCCGCTGATGAAGGAGGCCGGCTACGGGCGGATCGTCAACACCTCAAGCCCCGCCGGGTTGTTCGGCAACTTCGGCCAGGCCAACTACTCCACCGCCAAGATGGGCCTGGTGGGCCTGACCAAGACGCTCGGGATCGAGGGCGCGCGCAGCGGCATCAGGGCCAACGCGATCGCGCCCATCGCCTGGACCCGGATGACGGAGGCGCTGCTGCCTGCCGAGTTCGAGGCCAAGTTCACGCCGGAGCGGGTGAGCGCGCTGGTGGCGTACCTCGTGCACGAGTCGTGCGAGGCCAGCGGCGAGGTGTTCAGCGTCGGCGGCGGCCGGGTGGCGCGGGTGTTCGTGGCGGAGGGGCCGGGCTGGAAGACCGACGACCTCACGCCCGAGGCGATCGCGGACAACTGGGAGTCGGTCATGGCCGAGCAGCCGTACGTGCTGACGGCGGCCGACTCCATGAAGGCGATGCTCTAGAACGGGGGTTCTGGACGGGACGCGGCGCCGGTCTCCTCGTACGAGGGGGCCGGCGCTTTCGCATGCCGCGACAAGTGCCGAAATGTCGCTGAAAGCGGGCTTTGTTCGATCTTCGGCGGAAGTTGGGGGAGTTTGGTCGATTATCACTCTTGATTTGCCGCATCGGTGATCTTATTGTCGCGACATGACCCCCCAGCCGGGCTCCGCCGGCGACGTGCTGACGCTGATCAGCGCGGGCTCCGCAACGACCCGTTCCGATCTGGCGAGGCTTACCGGCCTGGCCAGATCCACGATCTCCCAGCGTGTGGACGCGCTCATCGAGCGTGGCCTGGTCGAGGAGACCGAGAGCGGCGAGTCCACCGGCGGCCGCCCGCCGCGCCAGCTGCGCCTGCACACCGAGGACCACGCCTTCGCGGGCGTGGACCTGGGCGCCACGCACTGCCGGGTCGCGCTGATGGACATCTCCGGCAACGTGCTGGCCGAGTGCGAGGACGGGCTGCTGATCGGCGAGGGCCCCGAGAAGGTGCTCGCCCACGTCGACCAGCGGCTCGACCACCTGCTCGGCCGGGTGGGACGCCCCCGCGCGGCGCTGCGGGCGGTCGGGATCGGGGTACCGGGGCCGGTGGAGTTCGCGACGGGACGGCCGAACAACCCGCCGATCATGCCGGGCTGGAACGACTATCCCGTCCCCGAGTACTTCGCGGGCGTCGAGGTCCTGGTGGACAACGACGTCAACGTGATGGCGCTGGGCGAGCACCGCAACGCCTTCGCCGGCACCAGTCACCTGCTGTTCGTCAAGGTCGGCACCGGCATCGGCTGCGGGATCATGGCGGAGGGCAAGCTGCACAGGGGCGCCCAGGGTTCGGCCGGCGACATCGGGCACATCCGGGTCAGCGGCCACGAGGACGCCGGCTGCCGGTGCGGCAACAGCGCCTGCCTGGAGGCCGTGGCCGGCGGCGCCGCGATCGCGCGGCGGCTGACCGAGCTGGGGCTGCCGGCGGAGTCGGGCGCCGACGTCGTGGCGCTCGTGCAGTCGGGCAACACCCAGGCGCTGCGCCTGGTCAGGGAGGCGGGCCGGCTCATCGGTGAGGTGCTGGCCAGCCTGGTCAACTTCTTCAACCCCGAGGTCATCGTCATCGGCGGCGCGCTGTCGCGGGTGCACGAGCATCTTCTGGCCGGGATCAGGGAGACGGTCTACCGCAGGTCGCTCCCGCTGGCCACGCACCACCTGTCGATCACTCCGAGCCGTACGGGGATCAACGCCGCCACACTCGGCGCCGGGATCCTCGCCATCGAGCACTACCTGTCACCGGACAACATCAACCGCATCGTCAACGCCTGATACAACGCCTGAAGGGACTTCCCGATGCTGGTCATGCAGGGCATCGTCAAGCAGTTCCCCGGCGTGCGCGCGCTGGACGGGGTCGACCTGGACGTACGGGCAGGCGAGGTGCACTGCCTGCTCGGCCAGAACGGCGCCGGCAAATCCACATTGATCAAGGTGCTGGCCGGAGTCCATCAGCCGGACGAGGGCACGATCCTGTTCAACGGCGCGGAAGTGCGCCCCGGCAGCCCCATCGACGCCATCAAGCTCGGCTTCGCCACCATCTACCAGGAACTGGACCTGGTCGACGGCCTCAGCGTGGCCGAGAACATCTTCCTCGGCCACGAGCACGCCCGCCTGGGCTTCGTGAACCGGGCCGCCGGCCGCCGTGCCGCCCGCGAGGTGCTGGAACGGCTGGGCCACCCCGAGATCCGGCCGTCGGCCGAGGTCGGGCGGCTGTCGCCGGCGGCCAAGCAGGTCGTCTCGATGGCCCGCGCGCTCTCCCACGACGCCCGCCTGATCATCATGGACGAGCCGTCGGCCGCCCTCGCGCACGACGAGGTGGCCAACCTCTTCCGCATCATCCGCGAGCTCACCGCCCAGGGTGTGGCCGTGGTCTACATCTCCCACCGCCTGGAGGAGATCCGCGAGATCGGCGACCGGGTCACGGTGCTGAAGGACGGCCGTACGGTCGCCGTCGGCCTGCCCGCCCGCGACACCCCGACCACGCAGATCGTCTCCCTCATGACGGGAAGGAACGTCGAGTACGTCTTCCCGCCCAGGGGCGGGCGCGAGCCGGGCGAGGAGGTGCTCCGCGTCGAGGGCCTGGCCTCGCCCGGAGTGTTCGCCGACGTCTCGTTCTCCGTGCGGGCGGGCGAGATCGTGGGCCTGGCCGGGCTCGTCGGCTCGGGCCGCTCGGAGATCCTGGAGGCCGTGTACGGCGCCCGCCCCGCCTCGGGCCGCGTCCTGCTCCAGGGCCGCCCGGTACGCCGCGGCGTCGTCAGCATGGTCAGGAACGGCATGGGCCTGGCCCCCGAGGAACGCAAGGCCCAGGCCCTGATCCTCGACCAGAGCGTCACCTCGAACATCACGCTGGGCACCCTGCCGGCCTTCTCCAGGTTCGGCTGGATCGACCGCAAGCGGGAGCGGAGCGAGGCCAAGCGCCTGTCGGAAATGCTGGACATCCGACCACCCGACCCCGAACGACCGATCAGGAACCTGTCGGGCGGTAACCAACAGAAGGCCGTGCTCGCCCGCTGGCTGCTCGGCGGTCGCAAGCTGCTCCTGCTCGACGAGCCGACCCGCGGCGTGGACGTGGGGGCCAGGGCCGAGCTGTACGCGGTGATCCACGACCTGGCCGCGAAGGGCATCGGCGTGCTGCTGGTCTCCAGCGAGGTGCCGGAGGTGCTGGGCCTGGCCGACCGGGTGCTGGTGCTGCGCGAGGGGTCGGTCATCCATGAAGGAGAGGCGGCTGAGCTGGACGAGCACCGCGTACTTGACATGATCATGAATGGGAGGGCGGCGTGATGAGCGAGCCCACGACGGATCGGCCCGCCGGGAAGGCGGTCGCGCCGGTACTGAGATCGACGTGGGGCCTGGGCGAGATGCGGCATCTGGGCCTCTTCGGAGCGATCGCCCTGCTGGTCGTGGTCGGCCTGGTCACCCGGCCCGACAATTTCGCCACCGCCTCGAACCTGGTCAGCATCCTGTCCCTGGCCGCCACGATCGGCGTGATCACGGTCGGGGCCACGTTCGTGATCATCGGCGGCGGCATCGACCTGTCGGTGGGGGCCGTGATGGCCCTGGCCAGCGTGTGGGCGACGACGCTGGCCACGCAGTCGTACGGGCCGGTGGTGATGGCGATCTGCGCCATCCTCGTCGGCACGGGGGCGGGGCTGGTCAACGGACTGCTGATCGCGTACGGGCGGCTGGTGCCGTTCATCGCCACGCTGGCCATGCTGGTGGCCGCCCGCGGGCTGGCACAGCGCATGTCCGACCGCAAGACCCAGCTCATCCAGTCGGACAACACGGCCCTCGTGGACCTGTCGACCACGCGCCTGGCCGGCATCCCCCTGCTGGTCTACATCTTCGCCCTGGTGGTGGTGCTCGGGTGGGTCGTGCTCAACCGCACGACCTTCGGGCGGCGCACGTACGCGGTCGGCGGCAACCCCGAGGCGGCCCGCCTGGCCGGGATCGACGTACGCAAGCACACGATGCTGCTCTACGCGCTGTCCGGGCTGTGCTGCGGCATCGCCGCCATCCTCATCATGGCGCGCACCACGACGGGCTCGTCCACCCACGGCGACCTGTACGAGCTCGACGCCATCGCCGCAGTGATCATCGGCGGCACCCTGCTCACCGGAGGGCGAGGGACGATCATGGGCTCCATCCTGGGCCTGCTGATCTTCACCCTCATCACGAACCTCTTCATTCTCAACGGGCTCAACACCAGCGACCAGCTGATCGCCAAGGGCCTGATCATTGTCGTCGCCGTCCTTCTCCAGCGGCGGAACCTGAAGGAGAGAGCACCATGAGTGACAACGTCGCGCGCCGGGGATTCCTCGTCGGCGGAGCCGTTCTTTTAGCAGCAGGTTGCACCAGCAACGAGCCCGCGGCCTCGCCGACGAGCGCGGCCCCGGCTCCCGCTCCGGCAGCCAGCGGCAACGATCAGCCCGGGACGAAGGTGGTGATCGGCTTCTCGGCCCCCGCCGCGGACCACGGCTGGATCGCGGCCATCGCCAAGAACGCCGAGAGCGCCGCCAAGCAGTATTCCGACATCGAGTTCAAGCCCGTCGAGCCGACGAACGACATCAACCAGCAGATCTCCGCGGTCGAGTCGCTCATCGCGGCCAAGGTGAACGCGCTGGTCATCCTGCCCAACGACGGCCAGCAGCTGAACCAGGTCGCGCTGCAGGCCACCGAGGCCGGCATCCCGGTCATCAACCTCGACCGCATCTTCCCCGACAAGCTGGCCTACCGGACGTGGATCGGCGGCGACAACTACGGCATGGGCGTGGCCGCCGGGCACTTCATCGGCAAGCAGCTGAAGGACAAGGGCGTGTCGAACCCCGTGATCGTCGAGATCCAGGGCATCGCCACGCTGCCGCTGACCCAGGACCGCAGCAAGGGGTTCGCCGACGCGCTGAAGACGTACGGGTTCAGCGTCACGGCCAAGCAGGACGCCAAGTTCACGGTCGAGACCGGCAACCAGGTGGCCACGTCGCTGCTCCAGGCGCACAAGAAGATCGACGCGCTCTGGAACCACGACGACGACCAGGGCGTCGGCGTGCTCGCCGCGATCAACGAGGCGAGCCGCAAGGAGTTCATCATGGTCGGCGGCGCCGGCTCGCTCAACGCGATGAAGGAGATCCAGTCGGGCAACTCCGTGCTGCAGGCCACGGTCACCTACAGTCCGACCATGGCCTCCTCGGCGATCAAGCTCGCGCGTCTGATAGCACAGGGGAAGGGCATGAGTGATCTGGTGGAGAACCAGGTGCCACAGTCGATCACACTCGCGTCCGAGACCATCACCAAGGAGAACGTCGAGAAGTACCTGGCGCTCGGCTTCGAATCCTGATCCTGATCGGGGGTTGCATGTCAGACAGAACCACCATCGGCGTGGGCATGGTCGGCTACGCCTTCATGGGCCGCGTCCACTCCCAAGCCTGGCGAAGCGTCGGCGCGTTCTTCGACCTGCCGCTGGCACCGCGCATGGCGGTGCTCTCCGGCCGGTCGAAGGAACGCACCGAGGCGGCCGCAGCGCAGCTCGGCTGGGCCGACATCGAGACGGACTGGAGAGAGCTGGTCAAGCGCGACGACGTGCAGATCGTGGACATCTGCACGCCCGGCGACTCCCACGCGGAGATCGCGATCGCCGCGCTGGAGGCCGGCAAGCACGTGCTCTGCGAGAAGCCGCTGGCCAACACCGTCGCCGAGGCCGAGGCCATGGTGGCGGCCGCCGCTTCGGCGACGGGCAAGAGCATGGTGGCCTTCAACTACCGGAGGGTGCCCGCGGTGGCGCTCGCCCGCCGGTTCGTGGAGGAGGGCCGGATCGGCGAGGTCAGGCACGTACGCGCCGCGTACCTGCAGGACTGGATCATCGATCCCGAGTTCCCGCTGGTCTGGCGGCTGCAGAAGGACAAGGCCGGGGCGGGCGCGCTCGGCGACATCGGCTCGCACATCATCGACGCCGCGCAGTTCATCACCGGCGAGCGCGTGGTGGGCGTGTCGGCGCTGACCGAGACGTTCATCAAGGAACGCCCGCTGGCGACGGAGTCGGCGGGGCTGGGCGCCACCGGCTCCGCCGCCAGGGGACCGGTGACCGTGGACGACGCGGCGCTGTTCATCGGGCGGCTGTCGGGCGGCGGGCTGGCCTCGTTCGAGGCGACCCGCTTCGCCGGCGGTCGCAAGAACGCGATGCGCATCGAGATCAACGGCTCGCACGGCAGCGTGGCCTTCGACTTCGAGGCCATGAACGAGCTGTGGTTCAGCGAGGGCAGCGGACCCTTCGAGCGGATCCTGGTCACCGAGCCCGACCACCCGTACGTCGGCGCCTGGTGGCCGCCCGGCCATGGCCTCGGCTACGAGCACACCTTCACCCACGAGATCAAGGACTTCCTGGAAGCGGTCGCCACCGGAGCCGACCCGACACCGTCGTTCGCGGACGGCCTGCGGGTGCAGCGGGTGCTGGAGGCGGTCGAGCGCAGCGCGGCCGAGGGTAGCCGCTACACGGACGTGGAGGACTGATGAGACCGGTCACGCTGTTCACGGGACAGTGGGCGGACCTGCCTTTCGAGGAGGTCTGCCGGCTGGCGGCGGATTGGGGCTACGACGGGCTGGAGATCGCCTGCTCGGGCGACCACTTCGACGTGGCCCAGGCCGTGGCGGACCCGTCGTACGTGGAGCAGAAGCGCGCCCAGCTCGACAAGCACGGCCTCAAGGTGTGGACGATCTCCAACCACCTCGTCGGGCAGGCGGTCTGCGACCACCCCATCGACGAGCGCCACAAGGCCATCCTCCCGGCCCGCATCTGGGGCACCGGCGACCCTGAGTCCGTACGCCAGGCCGCGGCCGAGGACCTGAAGAACACCGCGCGTGCCGCCGCCCTGCTGGGCGTGGACACCGTGGTGGGCTTCACGGGGTCGTCGATCTGGCACACGGTGGCCATGTTCCCGCCGGTGCCCGCTTCCATGGTGGAGGCCGGCTACCAGGACTTCGCCGACCGCTGGAACCCGATCCTGGACGTCTTCGACGAGGTGGGGGTGCGCTTCGCCCACGAGATCCACCCGAGCGAGATCGCCTACGACTACCACACCACCGTGCGGACCCTGGAGGCCATCGGCCACCGGCCGGCGTTCGGGCTGAACTGGGACCCGTCCCACATGGTCTGGCAGGACCTGGACCCGGTGGCATTCATCCTGGACTTCAAGGACCGCATCTACCACGTGGACTGCAAGGACACGCGGGTGCGGGTCGGCGACGGTCGCAAGGGCCGCCTCTCGTCCCACCTGCCGTGGGCGGACATGCGCCGGGGCTGGGACTTCGTCTCCACCGGCCGCGGCGACGTGCCCTGGGAGGACTGCTTCCGGGCGCTCAACTCCATCGGGTACGAAGGCCCGATCTCGATCGAGTGGGAGGACGCCGGGATGGACCGGCTCGACGGGGCCAAGGAGGCGCTGGGCTACATCCGCAAGCTCAACTCCATCACCCCGCCGACGACGGCCTTCGACGCGGCCTTCTCCACCACCTAGGCTCCTGCGGGGGCGGGGGCAGCCCATTGGCCTTCCGCCCCCGCAGGTAGGACAGCCCTGTAGGGATCGCAGCGGGCCATGTCGAGCCTGGTTTTCTTTCATCCACGCCGCGACCGTGAAAGAATACGGATTATCCTTTCACGCCGCAGGGAGAGGTGAAAGGATAACGGGGTGGCGGAATACCTCGAGGCGTCGTGGTCTGCGGCGTGGGATGCCCCGAGCAAGCGAAACAGGCGTGGGGGCGTCTATCGCCCCTATGTGCCCGACAGGCTGACGGGCGGAAGCGTCCTCGTATCGCCGGACATCGCGCAGGTAGCCGCCAAGGCGGAAACGCTCGTGCAACGGCTCACCGCCCACTCCGCCAGCCACGGGGTGGATGGCCTCGCCCGCTTCCTTCTCCGTTCGGAGGCCATCGCCTCGTCGCGTATAGAAGGACTCCAGACATCCCCCCAGCAGGTTGCCCTCGCCGAACTGGCTGCTCACGAAGCTGGCGTGTCGCGGGGATTCACGGCGACGGCGGCTCTGGTCGCCAACAACGTGACGGCACTTCGGCGGGCGGTCACCGAGCTCGTGGGCGTCGAGGCGGTGGCCACGGCGGACATCGTCGCCCTGCATACCGCGCTACTTCCCGAGGAGAAGCACCACGGTCTACGTGAGGTACAGAACTGGGTCGGGGGAGGCGATTGGCATCCCCTGGACGCCGAGTTCGTTCCTCCGCCGCCTGAGCTGGTACGCCCGTTGATGGATGATCTCGTGTCGTACATCAACACGGCGGAGCACGCGCCGCTCATTCAGGCAGCTCTGGCCCATGCGCAGTTCGAAACGATCCACCCGTTCACGGATGGTAACGGCAGAGTCGGCCGGGCTCTGGTGCACACGATTCTCACACGACGAGGGCTGACACCTCATGCGGTCCTTCCGATAAGCCTTGTACTGCTCACTCGATCGGATGCCTACGTTGACGGGCTGACGGCCTACAGGCATGGCCGAGACCGTCACTCGGCTGAGGCGCGGCAGGGGACGGATGCGTGGCTAAGAGTGTTCCTCGCGGCTACGACCACGGCCGTTGAGCAGGCCAAGAGGTTCGCCGACGAACTTGACGAACTGCACGTTGAGTGGTTGGAACGGCATCGGCGATTTCGCCAGTCACAGGGATTGCGGTCGGTGCCACGAGCCGACTCAGCGGTCGCGCGTCTGCTGAATCTCCTGCCTGCGGCGCCGCTCGTGACCGCTCGGACCGTGCAGTGCCTGCTTTCCGTCACGCACCCGGCTGCCCGGCAGGCGCTGGAGGAGCTCGCGGGAGCGGGCATTTTGCATCCGAAGCAGGTCGAGAGAAATACAAGGGGATATCTGGCTCGCGAGATCTTCGAGCTGCTCACATTGACCGAGCGTCGCTTGGCGAGTACCCGCTGGGATACCCGCGAATCGCCGCCCGGGCGAATTGTTCCCGCCCGGCCACAAAGGTGAGTGTCTTCGGGGAGGGGCCGTGGCAGTGCGTGATGCGAGGGCCGATCCTCCCCGAGGAGAGGATCGGCCGTAGGGTCAGTCCATCAGGACGATCTGGCGCAGGACCTCGCCGCCTCGCAGGGCCGCCACCGCGTCGTTCAGGTCGCCGAGGCGGATGCGGGAGCTGATCATCGACTCGAGGTCCAGCAGGCCGGTCTTGTGCAGCTTGGCGAAGTAGGGGAAGTCGTGCCGGACGTCCGCCTCGCCGTACAGGCTGGAGAGCAGGTTCTTGCCCTCGAACAGCAGGCTGAACGCCGAGATCGACACCATGTCGTCCATCGCGCCCGCCCCGACCACGATGACGTCGCCGCCGGCCCGGGTGATCTGCCAGGCGCTCTGGATCGTGGCCGACTTGCCGACGACCTCGAAGCCGTAGTCGAAGCCGCCGCCGCCGGTGAGCTCGTTCAGCGCCTCGGGGACCTGCTCGGGCGTCACCGCGTGCGTGGCCCCGACCTTCCTGGCCAGCTCGTGCTTGGACTCCAGCGGGTCCACCGCCAGGATCGTCCTGGCGCCGGAGACGCGGGCGCCCTGGATGACGGACAGGCCGACGCCGCCGCAGCCGATCACCGCGACCGTGGAGCCCGGGCGTACCTTCGCCGTGTTGATCGCGGCGCCCACGCCGGTCGTGATGCCGCAGCCGATCAGGGCCGCCGCCTCCCACGGCACGTCATCGTCGATCTTGATCGCGCCCTGCCAGGGCACGATGATCTCCTCCGCCCAGGTGCCGCACCCGGCCATCCCGAACACCGTCGCGTCGTCGCCGCCGAGCCGGAAGTTGCCCTTGCTGAAGGACTCGATGACGTACTTCATGCACAGGTACGGCTGGCCGCCCACGCACAGGTCGCACTCCTGGCAGGCCGGGCGCCAGCTGATGACCACGTGGTCGCCCGGCTTGACCGAGGAGACGTGCTCGCCCACCTCGACCACCTCGCCCGCGCCCTCGTGGCCGGGGACGAGCGGCACGGGTTGCGGCAGCACGCCGGACATGGCCGACAGGTCCGAGTGGCAGACGCCCGTCGCTCTGATCCGAACGCGTACGTCCGTCGGCCCGACCGGGGCCAGGGTGACGTCGTCTCGGATGTCGAGCTTGTCGTTGCCTACGGCGTGCAGGATCGCGGCGCGCATGGGGGTTCCTCCTCGTGCCTGGGGCTATTCCTCGAAGGACAGAGCGGCTTTCGGGCAGGACCTGACCGCGTGGCGGACGCGGTCCTGCAACTCGGGGGGTGGTTCGGGAAGAAGGATGTGCAACTGGTCGTCGTCGTCCACGTCGAACACCTCGGGCGCGAGCCCCATGCACACGGCGTTGGCCTCGCAGACCAGCTCGTCCACCTTGACCTTCATCGCAGCCTCCTGTGGTCCCATGAGACCACTCTGGTGCGCTCGACGACGTACGCGACCCGCTTGAGGCCGGTTTTCTCCACGTACGGACGGAGCAGTTCGTCCGGCACACCAGGGGTCATCCTGCGGGCGATCAACAGGCCGATGGCCATGACGCGGTCGCGGTCGTCCACCTGCCGGGCCTCGCCGTACAGCAGGACGCCGCGGAGCTCGTCGTAGTCGTCGCCGGTCTCGATGAGGCAGCTCACCCGGGGGTCGCGGGCCAGGTTCCGGGCCTTCTGCGCCTTGCCGTAGGTCCAGAAGGCGATCCGGCCCTCGTCGAGGCCGTAGAACATGGTCACCAGATGCGGGGTGCCGTCCGGGTTGATGGTGGCCAGCTGCAGCTTGCGCGAGTTCTTCAGGAACGAGGTGACGTCGTCGTCCGACATGGCGATGCGAGCGCGCTGATTCACGCTGCCAAGTAGAACAGGTTGCAGAACGGCCCTGCAAGAGTCCGCTGGAATGTTATTCGGTTCGGCTAGGGTGCATCTTCATGACGATGCCGTCGGAGCTGCTGTACGCGGCGAAACATGCCAAGGGATTCATGCCGCCCGACGAGGGTCTGGCCCTGTTCGAGACCGCCTGCCGCTACGGGAAGGTCGGTCCCATCTGCGAGATCGGCACCTACTGCGGCAAGTCGGCCATCTACCTCGGTGCGGCCGCCCGGCAGGCCGGGTCGGTGGTCGTCACCGTCGACCACCACCGCGGCTCCGAGGAGATCCAGCCGGGCTGGGCGCACCACGATCCGACCCTGGTGGACCCCAGGTTCGGGAAGATGGACTCGCTGCCGACGTTCAGGTCCACGATCGCGGCGGCCGGGCTGGAGGAGGAGGTGATCGCCATCGTCGGGAAGTCGGAGCGGGTCGCGGGCCTCTGGAACACGCCGCTGGGCATGCTGTTCATCGACGGGGGTCACTCCGAGGAACCGGTGACCCGCGACTACGAGGGCTGGGCGCCGCACGTCCTGGCGGGCGGGGCGCTGGTCTTCCACGACGTCTATCCGAACCCGGCAGACGGGGGGCAGGCCCCGTACCGGGTCTACCAGCGGGCGCTGGCGTCGGGCGCGTTCGACGAGGTGGCCGTGACGGGCTCGCTGCGCGTCCTCGAACGCGTCGGTCCGGGGATCTAGCGGCAGGGCGTCAGCGCGGCCCTCAGTAGCGATGGCGGCGGGTCCAGGAGCGGCGGGTCTGCGACTGCCAGCTCTGGAAGTCCTCGTGCGTGTGCGCCTCGTGCCCGAGCGCGATGAGCGCGCGGTCGGTCCACGAGGCCGCCTCCTCGGGCTCGGCGTCCGCCAGGATCGGTACGGCCTGCGCCACGTGGTCGGGCAGCTCCCCGGACCGCAGCCGCGCGGTCACGGCGAAGGCGCACCCCTGGGCCAGGTACGCGCGGAACCCGTCGGCCCCCGCGTGCTCGGTCAGCCACCACAGCTCGTCGGCCTCGGCCCCGCCCGTGTACGTGGCCGCGAACCCGACCCCGCTCCACAGGTCGGCCCGCCGCGCCGCCGGGTACCCGCTGATCCGGGCGCCGACGTCATCGGGCGAGGCGCAGTCGTGGTACCAGAGCAGCCGCCCCAGCCCCTGGTCGAACACCGCGCAGTGCGCCCTGGTGAGCAGGTCGGGCATCGTGCGCTCGCCCACCATGCGATCGGTCCTGGACAGGCCCCACTGGAAGCCGAACCCGTCCACCGCCAGCCACCGCAGCAGCGGATGGGCCCGCCGCGCACCCCAGACCGGGCGCAGCCGCAGCAGCGCGTACCCGCGCCCGGCCCCGAGGTAGGCGGCGTGGCGGTGATGTTGGGCGGGGCCGGCCAGTAGCTCGTGAAGGCGCCGGCCCCGAGTCAGGGTGAGCAGGTCGAGTACGGTGCAGGCAGCGGCCGCCCCCTCGTAGCCGAAGGGCCGCTGCTCATCCGGAATTTCCTCGACCTTCTCCACTTCTCGCGACATCACCGCGTTGTAACCGAAGACGTAGGACTTCTCGGCCTTCGTGAAGACCGTCCGCGGTGCTCCGCCCCTGAGCCGGAACCTGCGCCGGCTCAGATCGGACTCCAGCGGATCCTTCGCCAGGAATCTCCGCAACCCCCTGGCCCGTGACAGCGTCGGCCCAGTTGACGACGCAGTTGTCGGCCCGGTTGTCGGCCCGGTTGTCGGCCCGGTTGTCGGCCCGGTTGTCGGCTCGGTCCTGACCTGGTCCAAGAACGATGTTGTGCCCGTGTCACCCACGCTTCCCCCGAAGACGCCTCGTACGGCCAGACACGAAGCTAGTAAGCGCATTGCGCCTTTCATCGGCGGCACACCGGATTTCCCCGGCAAAGAACCCGCAAAAGCCCTTGTGCCCCGGGGTCAGCGCCCCTCGTCGGCCCCCTGCGGAGGCACCCGTACGGCGGCGCACCCGCACACCTCGGGGTCGGACACGGCCGTCCCGTCGATGTCGCGGAACAGCCCGGCCCCCGGCGAGAAACCGAACAGCGCGTCGGCCGCCAGGACGGTCGCGGCGGCGGTGTAGCCGGAGCGCTCGTGCGGGAAGTGCTTGCGGTTGGCGAACTGCCACCCGGTCCAGTAGGAGCCGTCCTCGTGCCGCAGGTGCTGCATGTCGGCGAACAGCGCGAGCGCCCGCTCCCTGTCGCCCAGCGCGTCGAGCGCCAGCACCAGCTCGCACGTCTCGGCCCCCGTGACCCACGGCTGGTCGGAGACGCAGCGGATGCCGAGCCCCGGCACCACGAACGTGGCCCACTCCCGCTCCAGCAGCTCGAACGCCTCCCGCCCGCGCACGGCGCCGCCCAGCACCGGGTAGTACCAGTCCATGGAGAAGCGGCTCTTGTCCGCGAACGCCTCGGGGTGGGCCGACAGCACGTGCGCCAGCCGGTCGGCGGCCAGTTCCCAGTGCGGCTGCGGGTCCCCCAGGTCGTCCGCGAGCAGCACGCCGCAGCGCAGCCCCTGGTGGATGGAGGAGCAGCCGGTGAGCAGCGCGTACGTCGAGGCTCTGCCCCGCGCGTCGCGCTCCCAGACGATCTCGCCCCGCTCGGTCTGGAGCCCCGCCACGTAGTCGAGCGCCGCCTTGACCATCGGCCAGCTCTGCTCGGTGAAGCGCCGGTCGCCGGTGACGAGGTGGTGGTGCCAGACGCCGACGGCGATGTAGGCGGCGTGGTTGGTCTCGCCGCCCAGCTCGGTGGGCACGCCGTCGACCAGCTTCATCGGCCAGGAGCCGTCGGGGCGCTGGTGGCGGGCCAGCCAGGCGTAACCCCGGCGTACCGGCTCGGACAGCCCCGCCACGGACATCGCCATCAGGCACTCGACGTGGTTCCAGGCGTCGAC
Organism: Nonomuraea sp. KM90; assembly: GCF_052246675.1. Taxonomy (NCBI): domain Bacteria; kingdom Bacillati; phylum Actinomycetota; class Actinomycetes; order Streptosporangiales; family Streptosporangiaceae; genus Nonomuraea; species Nonomuraea sp. KM90. The sequence continues at coordinate 85,208 of NZ_JBQQCB010000035.1, forward strand.
GTGGCCCTCCGGCCACGGCACGCCCCCGTCGTCCTGCTGGATCGCCGCGATGCTCTCGGCCGTCCTGACGACCTCACCGCGGGAGATCATGGCTTCCTGACGTAGAGGACCACGCTCTTGCCGATGATCGGGTTGAGCAGGGTCTCGGCGATCCTGGTCGCGGCCGGGCGCTTCATGATGTCCCAGACCAGCAGCTCGTGGTACGCCTTCGCGAGCGGGTGCTCGTCGTTGTTGACGCCCACCGCGCACTTGATCCACCAGTAGGGGGCGTGCAGGCCGTGGGCGTGGTGGTGCGGGCCGATCTCGAACCCGGTGGACTTGAGCTTGGCCGACAGCTCGGCGAGCGTGTAGATGCGTACGTGCCCGCCGGGAGCGGTGTGGTAGTCCTCGTCCAGCGCCCAGCAGATGCGCTCGGGCAGGAAGCTGGGCACGGTGATGGCGGCCGTGCCGCCCGGCTTGAGCACGCGGAAGATCTCGCTCATGGCCGCCATGTCGTCGGGGATGTGCTCCAGCACCTCGGCCGCGATGACCCGGTCGAAGCTGCCGTCCTCGAACGGCATGTCCAGCGCCGTGCCCTGGACGATCTCGCCGGTGGCGCCGTCGGGCACCTCGCCCGCCTTGTCCATCGCCACGAACATGGCCGCCACGCCGTCCAGCTCCGACTGGTCCATGTCGAACGCGATCACGTCCGCGCCCCTGCGCAGCACCTCGAAGGCGTGCCTGCCGCCGCCGCAGCCCAGGTCGAGCACGCGCACGCCGGGGCCCACGGGAAGCCGGGCGAAGTCCACGGTCAGCACTTGTCGCTTCTCCTTGTGATCATTTCCGGTGGGCCGAGATGGCCTCGTGGTAGGCCTCGACGGTCCTCTTGGCCACGACGCGCCAGGTGTAACGCTCCATGACGCGGTCGTATCCGGCCTTGCCCACCCGCTCGCGCTCCTCCGGCGAGTCGTGCAGGCGGCGCAGCACCGAGGCCAGCTCCTCGGCGTCGCCCGGCGGCACCTGTACGGCCGCGTCGCCGACGACCTCGGGCAGCGCGCCCGTACGGCTGGCGACCAGGGGCGTGGCGCAGGCCATGTGCTCAACGGCGGGCAGCGAGAAGCCCTCGTACAGCGAGGGCACGACCGAGATCTCCGAGGTGGCGATCAGCTCGCCCAGCTCGTCGTCCGAGATGCCGTGCACGAAGCGCACCCGGTCCTGGAGCGAGAGCTCCTGGACGAGCTGCTCGGTCGGGCCGCCCGGGGTGGGCTTGCTCACGACGGTGAGGTTCACGTCGCGCTCGGTGGCCAGCTTCGCCACGGCCCGCAGCAGCGTCGAGACGCCCTTCATGGGGGAGTCGGCGCTGGCCACGGCCACGATCGAGCCCTTGCGCCGGGGCTTGTCCGGGCGCGGGTGGAAGTAGCGGGTGTCGACGCCCAGCGGGATCAGGCGCATGTTGGCCTGGGGGACGTTGAAGTCGCGGTGGATGTCGGCCAGCGAGGACTCGCTGACGGTCAGGATCGGGCTCAGCCGGGGCGCGACGCGGGACTGCATCTTCACGAAGCCGTACCAGCGGCGCATGGTCAGCTTCTTCGCGCCCGTGGCGGCCTCGAGCTCGATGCGCCGGTCCACGCTGATCGGGTGGTGGATGGTCCCGACCACGGGGAACAGCTTCTGGATCCCGAGCAGGCCGTAGCCGAGGGTCTGGTTGTCCTGCACGACGTCGAAGTCGCCGACCCGCTTCTTCAGCTCACGGTAGGCCCGCAGCGTGAACGTCAGCGGCTCGGGGAAGCCGGCGGTCCACATGGTGCCGACCTCGAGCCAGTCGATCCAGTCGCGGTATTCGTGCAGCTTGGGCGTTCTGAACGGGTCCTCGTCGCGGTAGAGGTCGAGGCTGGGCACCTTCCGCAGGATGACGCCCTCGTCGAGCTCGGGGTAGGGCTGACCGGAGAACACCTCGACGTGGTGCCCGAGCGCGACCAGCTCCCTGCTCAGGTGACGGAGATAGACGCCCTGGCCGCCGCAGGTGGGTTTGCTGCGGTAGGACAGAAGCGCGATCCGCAGGGTTCGTTCCCGCACGGACACCCCTTTCTCCGCCGGTAGGGCCCGAAGTCGGGCGTGTACCGTGAAAGATGACCTTAGTCCGAGAAGGCTACCATTCGGTAGGTCAGCTGGAATTGTTCACAATGGCCGTCGCAGGTCGTGCGAACTGCGACGTTACCGTAACCGAGCGTGGTTCGGTGGAACGTGTTCTAGGTGGCTTGATGCCCTATTGGGGTGCTTGGCTGTACATTCCCGTCCCAAAGGGCACGGCGTCGGTGGCCGTGTCCAGCAGTGATAGTTGGAGGACCCCTTGGCCAGGCGCGCTCTGATCACCGGCATCACCGGCCAGGACGGTTCCTACTTGGCGGAGCACCTGCTGGAGCAGGGATACGAGGTGTGGGGCCTGGCCAGGGGCCAGGCGAACCCGCGCGTGTCGCGGATGCGCAGGCTGCTGGCGGACGTCCAGGTCGTGCGTGGTGACCTGCTGGACCAGGGGTCGCTGATCTCGGCGGTGGAACGCGTTCAGCCGGACGAGGTGTACAACCTGGGGGCGATCTCGTTCGTGCCCATGTCGTGGGAGCAGGCGGAGCTCACTGCCGAGGTGACCGGGATGGGCGTCCTGCGGATGCTTGAGGCGATTCGCGTGTGTTCGGGCGTGTCGCGGGGCGGTACGGGCGCGGCGGGGCAGATCCGCTTCTATCAGGCTTCGTCGTCGGAGATGTTCGGTCAGGTCAGCGAGACGCCCCAGAACGAGCGCACCGCCTTCCACCCGCGCTCCCCGTACGGGGTGGCCAAGGCGTACGGGCATTTCCTCACGCAGAACTACCGCGAGTCGTACGGGATGTTCGCCGTGTCCGGGATCCTGTTCAACCACGAGTCGCCGCGCCGCGGGGCCGAGTTCGTCACCAGGAAGGTGTCGCTCGGGGCGGCCCGGATCAAGCTGGGACTGGCCACCGAGCTGCGGCTGGGGAACCTGGAGGCGCGGCGCGACTGGGGCTTCGCCGGCGACTACGTCAAGGCCATGCACCTGATGTTGCAGGCCGGCAACCCCGAGGACTACGTGATCGGCACCGGGCGGATGAAGTCCGTCAGGGAGCTGGTGGAGGCGGCCTTCAACGCGGTGGGGCTGGACTGGGAGCAGTACGTGGTGACCGACCAGACGTTGCACCGGCCGGCCGAGGTGGACCTGCTGTGCGCGGAGCCGAAGAAGGCGCGGACGCAGCTCGGGTGGGAGCCGCGGGTGGCGTTCGACGAGCTGGTGGCGATGATGGTCGAGTCGGATCTGCGGCTGCTCACCGACGGTGGCGACCCCCATGAGGACAGCTCCTGGCCGTGATGCGCCTGACCGTGATGCGCCTGGCCGTGATGTGCCTGGTCCGGGCCTGTTCCGTCAGCTGACGGCCCGGCGGTAGGCGCCGGGGGTGAGGCCGAAGTAGCGGGTGAACCAGCGGGTCAGGTGGCTCTGGTCGGCGAAGCCCGTCGCCGCGGCGGCCTCGCTGATGGGGGTGCCGGCGGCGATCAGCGCGCGGGCCCTTCTGAGGCGGAGCTGGCGCTGGTAGTCGCTGGGCGGGAGGCCGTATTCGGCGTGGAAGGCGCGATAGACGGCGTACCGGCTGGTGCCGGTCTCCCTGGCCAGGTCGTCGATGGTGAGGTCGTCCGTCATGCGGTCGTGCAGGAGCTGCCTGGCCGCCCGTGCCGAAGCTGATCTCTCTCGCCTTTCCCGGACGGGGGAGGCGGCGGCTCTCCGTACGATGGCCGCGATCGTGGCCGTGAGCAGCTCGTCGCGGCGCAGCGCGGGCGTGCCGTCGTCGAGGAGGGCCGCGTGCAGGGCGCGCAGCGCGCCCGCGAGCGCGGGGTCGTCCACCACCGGGGCGGCGAAGAGGGGCAGGCCCGTACGGCGGCCCGACACGTCCGCCAGGGCACCGGCCACCAACTCCGGACCGATGTGGACGATGCGGTAGGTGAAGCCGAGCGCGTCCGTGGCGTGGCCGTCGTGCGGGTCCTCCGGGTTGAAGGCCATGACCATGCCCGCCGCGCTCGTGTGCGCCGAGCCCCGGCAGGAGAACGACTGCGCGCCCGCCTCCGTGACCCCGAAGGAGTAGGTCTCGTGGCTGTGCCGATGGTAGACGTGCCGCTCGAAGTGGGCGTGCATGGCCTCCAGCGGCCGGTCGGGTGACCGCCAGTATCGGGACCAGTCATGCGCCACCCCTCCATTGTGCCGCCGCATTGACAAAGAGGATTTTTACGTAAAAGATTGTTTTTGCGATGAGAGACGTCCTGTATCTGGAAGAGATCGAGCAGGCCGAGGCACTGCTCAAGCCGCAGCGCGTGGAGGTGCTGCGGCAGCTGGCCGAGCCCCGCACCTGCTCGGAGGTCGCCGAACGGCTCGGGCAGACGCCGCAGCGGGTCTACTACCACGTCAAGCGGCTGGTCGAGGCGGGGCTGGCCGAGCTGGTGTCCGAGCGCAAGGTGCGCGGGGTCCACGAGGGCATCTACCAGGCCGGCGCGCGGTCCTACTGGCTGTCGCCGCGCCTGGTCGGCCGGATCGGGCTGCGCAAGGCCCGCGACGAGCTGAGCCTCGGCTACCTGCTCGACCTGATGGAAGAGGTTCAGGCCGACATCGCGGCGCTCGACAGGGCCGCACCCGAGCTGCCGTCGATCGGATTGTCCGGGGAGATCCACGTGCGGCCGGAGAACCGGCAGGAGTTCCTGAACGAGCTGCAGGGCCTGCTGCAGGACCTGTTCACCCGGTACGGCGGGTCGGAGGGCGACGCCTTCAAGCTGGCCCTGGCCTGCTATCCCAAGACAGAGCCCAGAGGAGAAAGAGACGATGACTGAGCCCATGATCATCCGCGCCCGCATCCCGGCACCGGCCGATCACGTGCGCCGCGCGCTGACCGACCCGGCCGCCATGCGGATCTGGCTGGCCGAGCACGTCGAGGTGGAGGTGCCGGAACGGTTCGGGTTCTGGGGGCGTACGACCCCGGAGGGGGACGCGCCGCACCAGCGGCTGCTGCACGCTGACGAGCGTACGGTGCGGTTCGCGTGGCTGCTCGACGGCGAGGAGACGACCACCGAGCTGACGGTGGAGGCGGACGGGGCCGATCGGACGATCCTGACCCTGTCGCAGACGCACTGGGACTTCGAGGACGTCGTCACGGGCAAGAGCATCCGGGGGGTGCTGCAGACGTACTGGTGCCAGGTGCTGACCAACCTCGCCGAGCACTTCGAGGGGCGGCCCCTGACGCCGATGCAGGACTACACCTCGACGGAGATGCGGGTCGAGATGGAGGTCGGGGCGTCGCCGTCGGAGGTGTTCGAGTCGATCACCTCGTCCGAGGCGGTGACGAAGTGGTTCGGCTATCTCATCGAGATCGAGCCGCGCGTGGGCGGGCGGCTCGCGATGGGCGGCTTCGACAACAACCCCGACCCGGCGAAGGTGCTGGAGCTCGAGCCCGACCGGAAGTTCGCCGTCGACTGGGGCGCTGCGGGGGTCGGGACGTGGGAGCTGGCTGGGTCCGGCGGGAAGACGCGGCTGACGCTGGTGCAGAGCGGGTTCGACGAGGCGCGGCCGCCGTTCGCGGCCTGGGGCGGGTTCCTGTCGGGCTTCGCCGAGCTGCGGCGTTACCTGGAGGTGCCCGACTGGCAGCCGGTCATCATGGCGTAGGCGTACGAACGGGGTGGGCGCCTGGGTGGGCGGGCTGCCGGGCTGGGTGGATCGTCGGGCCGGTGGGCTGTCGCGCCGGTGGGCTGTCGGCCGGAGGGCCTTGCTGGGCCGGAGGGCGTCCCGGCTGGATGAGGCGCCCGCGCGGTCACGATGGCGTGGGCGCACGAGCGTTCAAGACCGGGAGTGGGCGGGGCGGCAAGACTGGCGGCCATGCGTTTCGACACCAAGATCGGCATTGTCGTCCGGTCGGACCTGGCCACCTGGCAGCGCCTCAACGTCACCGCCTTCCTCGCCGGCGCCGTGGCCGGCGGGGTGCCCGGGATGGTGGGGGAGCCCTACTCGGACGCGTCGGGGAACTCGTACCTGCCGACGTTCCGGCAGCCCGTGCTCGTGTACGAGGCGGACCTGGCCTCACTCCGGAGCGTCCGGGAGAGGGCCGTGGGGCGGGGGATGGACGTGGCCGTGTACATCGAGGAGATGTTCAAGACCGGCAACGACACGGACAACCGGGCGGCTGTGCGGGGGGTTGTGGCGGGGGAGCTGGAGTTGGTGGGGGTGGCCGTACATGGGGCGAAGAACGGGGTGGACAAGGTCCTGAAGGGCCTGCGCCTGCATCCTTGAGGTTGCGGTCGCACGTTAGGCGTCGGGGGCGTTGGCCTGTGGATATCGCCCCGTCCTCCACAGAACCACGTTCGGCCGCCCTTCGCCCGGCCTCGCCGGACCATCCTTACGGCCATGAACCACCCGCTCCCCGCCCTGTCCTCCTCACCAACAGACCGCCCCACCCCGCCCCCCAATC